>JAZJZG010000202.1:0-3709 GCA_040389995.1 Pseudomonadota bacterium
AAATTTTGTTCCTTTTTCAAAGAGGAAATCTAAGGAATCTATAAAACTTAAAGCGCGATTCGTTTTAATTTCTACCACTATCCAGGCTTACACCATCTTTAATACTATCTTACGCTTTTTATTATTTAAAACTCAAACACTATTACTTTATTAGCAAAAAAACGAGCCTAACTACCTGTTGCCGCTGTGTTTTATGAGCACCTAGGTGCTTTTACGGCCCAAGCCTAATAAATACACTTCATTACTTCTGCCACGCGATGCTTTTGGTTTTCGCGTCACTACTTTATCAAACATAGTACGCATGTTTAGCAAGATATCGTCAAAACCCTCTCCGATAAATACCTTGACCAAAAAATTACCGCTTGGTTTCAGCCACTCTTTACTAAAGTCTAGTGCTAACTCCGTTAAATATGCTGCGCCAGCTTGGTCAACAATAGTAATACCTGACATATTGGGTGCCATATCTGCAATTACAAGGTCAACTTTTTTATTATTTAACTTTTCTTCTAACAATTTTAATACTGATTCTTCACGAAAATCGCCCTGGATAAATTCCACACCGTTAATAGGGTCCATTTCCAACAAATCTAGCGCTACGACGCGCCCTTGGCCTTTTAAACGCTGAACGACGACTTGCGACCAGCTACCGGGTGTTGCGCCTAAATCCACAATCAACATACCAGGCTTAATCAGCTTATCTTTATCATCAATCTCGGTGAGCTTGTAAGCCGCACGCGCTCTATAGCCCTCTTTTTGCGCACGTTTCACAAACTCATCATTGACATGCTCATGCATCCAAGCTTTGCTGGAAGGTTTTAGTTTCATCTGTTAAACTGCTCGCCTATATAAATCAATAAGATACTACCTGTGAATTCAAAACAAATTAGCTACTTACGTGGCCTTGCACATAGCTTAAATCCAGTCGTCATGATAAGTAACAAGGGCTTATCGGAAGGTGTTTTGAAAGAAATTAACGTCGGCCTGGACGCGCATGAGCTGATTAAAATCAAAGTGATGATAGATGATAAAGCGTTACGCACGCAAATGTTGACAGATATTTGTGCACAAACTAGCGCAATTGCTGTACATCATATAGGCAAACAATTAGTGGTGTACAGGCAATCGACTAAACCAAAAATCGTCATTCCGCAAAAGTAATCCCGCTGAATTCAACTACAGCTAGATAATTGTAAGCTAAATAATTCGCAGCCTAATTATCTAGCTCTAAGTACTAGCACAATGCCAAGCAAGCATTGCGCTAGATAAGCGATACTTGCTACACCGTGCCAATTTTTGAATCGACTGGCAAATACACTATGCATCACATCGCTAGGGAATGCAGCGGCCTTCAATTGTGCCATTAACGGTTGAATACCGAAGTGGCCCGCTATTACCAGCAACAGCATCACCAATACCGCCCAGAAATAGCCCTGTTTTAATGCCAATGTGCCGTAGCTCCACAAACGATGCACCAGTAAATAAAAACCAGAAAATAAGCCTAGGTAGGATACGTAATTAAAAAACTTGCCAGCCAGTTGCCCAGCCAACTGGCTATCTTGCAAACTGCTGAATAATACATAAGCGGCCGCGCCAGTTGTCCACAATGCACCGACCCATAAGGTAATGATAATTAAGCTAAATTTATCTGACCAGCTATTTTTCATCGCAATATTCCTTTCATCATGTAGGCAGAATAGCAAGCATCATCAGATGTATTGAACATCTAAAATCTCGTACTCTTTAATGCCGCCCGGTGCTATCACTTCAGCAATATCGCCTTCTGATTTACCAATTAAACCGCGTGAAATCGGTGAGCTAACAGAAATCTTGCCATTTTTAATATCAGACTCATCATCGCCCACAATTTGATATGTGATGATACTGCCGCTATCTAAATCCTCTATTCTTACTGTTGACCCGAACACGCAACGGCCATCCGCATGCAATGTAGTTGGGTCAATAACCATGGCGTTAGAAAGTTTGGCTTCTACTTCTGAAATACGGCCTTCGATAAAACTTTGACGCTCTTTGGCTGCTTCATATTCTGCATTTTCAGACAAGTCACCCTGTGCACGCGCTTCAGCAATCGCTTGAATAATATATGGTCTATCCACGCTACGTAAGCGAAGTAACTCATCTTTTAATAGGGCTGCACCTTTAACGGTAACGGGTATTTGTGTAACGGCCATACGACTTCCTTATCCTAAAAAACAAAACCACACCCTGACTTAGGCGTGGTTAATGTTGTATATCTTACATGATTTTTAAAAAATTTAAACTGATTGAACCCTAATTGCTAAGTATTAACACTAAAAACTAGTTAAGCAATTTATGTAAATTTTGAATAGACTCGACTTGCAACTCTTGCATATGCGCCATACCGATACAGGCAGCTTTAGCACCCGCAAGCGTTGTATAGTAAGTCACTTTATTTTGTAGTGCACTGCGACGAATTTCATAAGAGTCCGCCACGGCACGTTTATCTTCAGTGACATTCACAATAAAGCTGATATCGCCATTTTTGATCATATCGACAATATGTGGACGGCCTTCAGCCACTTTATTCACTGAATCAACCTTTAATCCATTCGCAGTCAAAGCGGCGGCCGTGCCCTTAGTGGCCACCAAACTGAATCCTAAATCATGCAGGGCTTGCGCTATTTCAACCACTTTCTGGTAATCTTCTTTACGCACACTGATAAATGCCCTACCATCTTCTGGTAGCTTGGTTGAAGCACCCAGTTGCGACTTGAGAAAGGCCTCGGCAAAGGTAGCACCAACCCCCATCACTTCACCGGTCGATTTCATTTCAGGTCCGAGAATAGTATCTACGCCGGGGAACTTAATGAACGGGAAAACGGCTTCTTTCACTGAGTAAAACGGTGGAATGATCTCACGTGTTACACCTTGGTCTTTAAGTGAAGTACCTATCATGCAACGCGCAGCTACTTTAGCTAGTTGCAATCCGCATGCTTTAGAAACGAATGGTACTGTTCTTGAGGCACGAGGATTTACCTCTAACACATATACAGTTTCACCTTGTATAGCGAACTGTACATTCATCAAACCCACCACACCCAAAGCACGCGCCATTTGTTTTGTTTGATCACGTAACTCATCTTGTAACTTAACAGACAAACTATATGGCGGCAATGAACATGCAGAATCACCAGAATGGACACCAGCTTGTTCAACGTGCTCCATGATGCCGCCAATAATCACGTCTCCCGTGTTATCGCAAAGTGCATCTACATCTACTTCAAGCGCATCGTTCAGGAATCTATCCAATAGAACTGGTGATTCATTTGAAACTTTCACCGCTTCACGCATATAGCGTTCAAGTTGTGATTGCTCTTGCACAATCTCCATGGCACGACCACCAAGGACATAGGAAGGTCTAACGACTAACGGATAGCCAATTTCCAAAGCCAAACGAATCGCCTCTTCTGGCGTTCTGGCTGTACGGTTTGGTGGTTGTTTTAAACCCAACTCCTGCAACATTTTTTGAAAACGTTCGCGGTCTTCGGCTTTATCAATCGCATCTGGCGTAGTACCTATAATTGGCACACCAGCTTTTTCCAACGCACGTGCTAATTTCAACGGTGTTTGGCCGCCGTATTGCACGATCACACCGACTGGTTTTTCCAGCGCAACGATTTCCAGCACATCTTCTAATGTCACTGGCTCAAAATACAATCGATCAGAGGTG
>JAZJZG010000202.1:3719-8322 GCA_040389995.1 Pseudomonadota bacterium
ATTACAGTTGACCATGATGGTTTCATAGCCATCTTCACGCATGGCAAACGCTGCATGTACACAACAATAATCAAATTCAATGCCTTGCCCAATTCGATTGGGACCACCACCCAATATCATGATTTTCTTATTATTGGTCGGTGCGGCTTCGCACTCTTCTTCATAAGTTGAATACATATAAGCAGTGTTAGTCGAAAACTCTGCTGCGCAAGTATCCACGCGCTTGTACACCGGGCGCACCTGCAATGCCTGGCGGTAGGCACGCACGGCATGCTGGTCGGTATTCAACAACGTGGCTAAACGCTTATCTGAAAAACCACTACGTTTTAATTTTAGTAACGCCTGTTTATCTAAATCGGCGATCTGCTTACCTTTAAGCGCCTGTTCACGATCAATTAAATCTTTAATCTGTACTAGGAACCAAGTATCGATTTTAGAAATATCGAACACTTCTGCAACCGTCATGCCCATTCTAAAAGCATCACCCACGTACCAGATACGCTCTGGCCCTGGCACGCCCATCTCTTTAGTAATCGTGTCCAGGTCTGTCGTTTTCTCATCCAAACCATCAACGCCGACTTCTAATCCGCGTAACGCTTTTTGGAATGACTCTTGGAAAGTACGGCCTATCGCCATGACTTCACCTACAGACTTCATTTGCGTCGTCAGTCGGCTATCTGCTTGCGGGAATTTTTCAAAAGCGAATCTAGGTATTTTTGTGACTACATAATCAATTGATGGCTCAAAAGAGGTAGGCGTAGCACCACCGGTAATCTCGTTTCTTAATTCATCCAAGGTAAAACCTACGGCAAGTTTCGCTGCCACTTTGGCAATTGGAAACCCCGTGGCTTTTGAAGCCAGCGCGGACGAACGCGACACACGCGGGTTCATTTCAATCACAATCATGCGGCCATCGTCAGGGTTGATGGCAAACTGTACGTTAGAACCGCCGGTATCTACACCAATCTCGCGCAACACTGCAAGCGAGGCATTACGCATGATCTGATATTCTTTATCCGTCAGCGTTTGTGCTGGCGCCACAGTGATAGAGTCACCAGTATGCACGCCCATAGGGTCTAAGTTCTCAATTGAGCAGATGATGATGCAGTTATCTGCAGAATCACGTACCACTTCCATCTCATACTCTTTCCAGCCGAGTAGTGACTCTTCAATCAACAGCTCGTTGGTAGGCGACGCATCTAAACCACGCTCGCAAATAGTCATAAACTCTTCGCGGTTATAAGCAATGCCACCGCCACTGCCACCCATAGTGAATGAGGGGCGAATAATAGCCGGATAGCCAATATTCGCCTGCACCTGCAACGCCTCTTCCATGCTATGTGCGATCATTGAACGTGCAGAGCCCAAGCCAATCTTCGTCATGGCTTCTTTGAATTTTTGGCGATCCTCAGCTTTATCGATCGCATCTTTAGATGCGCCAATCAGCTCGACATTATATTTAGCCAGCACACCGTGCTTATCTAAATCGAGCGCACAATTTAAAGCCGTTTGCCCGCCCATCGTTGGCAGCAAAGCATCCGGACGCTCTTTGGCAATGATTTTTTCTACGATTTGCCATGTGACCGGCTCAATGTAAGTCGCATCGGCCATCTCCGGGTCGGTCATGATGGTCGCCGGGTTAGAGTTCACCAGGATAACGCGATAACCTTCTTCACGCAGGGCTTTACACGCCTGCGCGCCGGAGTAGTCGAACTCACAGGCTTGACCAATCACGATTGGTCCTGCACCGATGATGAGAATAGATTTAATATCAGTACGCTTAGCCATTAGCTTGCCTTTCTTTCTTCTATTTTTCTAGCTTGCATCATGCTAATGAAGCGATCGAACAAATAACTCATTTCAGTAGGTCCCGGGCTGGCTTCAGGATGACCTTGAAAGCTAAACGCAGGTTTATCAGTGCGCGCAATACCTTGCAAGCTACCGTCAAATAAGGAGATATGGGTGGTTTTAATATTCGCTGGCAAAGTTGTCGCATCTACCGCAAAGCCGTGGTTTTGACTGGTGATATAAACGCGCTTAGACTCCAAGTCCTGCACAGGATGATTTGCACCGTGATGGCCGAACTTCATTTTAAGTGTTTTTGCACCACTGGCTAAGCCCAGTAACTGGTGGCCTAAGCAGATGCCAAACGTTGGAATACCGGTATCAACAAGCGTTTTAATCGCCGCAATCGCGTAATCACATGGCTCAGGGTCGCCGGGGCCGTTAGATAAAAATATGCCATCCGGCTTATAAGCCAAAGCCTCCGCTGCTGTAGCTTGTGCTGGCAAGACCGTCACTTTACAGCCACGCGAAACCAGCATACGTAAAATATTGCGCTTAGTACCATAATCATATGCAACCACGTGAAACTGCTCAGCCGGCGCTTCGGTAAAGCCTGCACCTAAAGCCCATTCACCATCCATGAACACATAAGGCTTATCACAGCTTACGACTTTAGCTAAGTCCATGCCAGCTAAACCCGGGAAACCTGCAATCAAACTCTGCGCTAATGCGATAGCTTTAGCTTCGTCTGCCTCACCGGCAATAATAGCGCCAGTTTGTGCACCTTTTTCACGTAGGATTCTGGTAAGTTTGCGTGTATCAATATCAGCAATCGCAACGAGATCATTGGCAAGTAAATAGCCAGCCAATGATTGTGTGTGCCTAAAATTACTATGCGTTAACGGCAAATCGCGAATAATCAAACCACTCGCATAGACTTTGCCGGATTCAACGTCTTCTGAGTTCACACCGTAATTACCAACGTGAGGATAAGTAAGCGTGACGATTTGCTTGGTGTAGGATGGGTCAGTCAGTATTTCCTGATAACCCGTCATGGAAGTGTTGAACACAACCTCAGCTACAGTATGTCCGGAAGCACCAATCGATGTACCACGAAACACAGTTCCATCTGCAAGTACGAGTATGGCGGGCAGGTTTTGTGGCACAGTAACTCCTTGTTTTACAGCGTTAAATAATTTTTACTCTAATGCCATCATGAATAGATGGCAGATATGCAAAACGGGAGGAGCTTGTATACTCTTCCCGTTTCAGAATTAACGAATTATAGCGAAAATCCGCTCACATTTCAATGTCCATGACGCAAATAAAGATGGCCATGCAAATGTCTAACCATGAACAAATTAAATCTAGCGACGGTTACAGTACGACGGAGACGAAGTCACGCGCGACGCTCTATACATAACAAACACCGCTAAAAATAATTTGCGATTAATTAACCATAGGTTATTTTTTCAGGTTTAAAACATCCTGCATATCAAACAAACCGGACTTTTTATCACTTAGAAACTTGGCTGCCCGCAATGCGCCTAAGGCAAACGTCGCACGACTGCTGGCTTTATGCGTCAATTCCACCCGCTCACCTATGCCTGCGAACAGCACGGTATGGTCACCCACCACATCACCGCCACGAACCGTTGCAAAACCTATGGTACTAGGGTCGCGCTCACCGGTCACACCTTCGCGCCCATACACAGCACACTCATCTAAACTACGCCCCAAAGCACTAGCAGCGGCCTCACCTAAACGTAATGCCGTGCCAGACGGTGCGTCCACTTTATGCCTATGATGTGCTTCAAGAATCTCGATGTCATAGCCTTCATTCAACACTTTGGCGGCTGATTGCACTAAATTGATGAGCAAGGTCACGCCCACGCTCATATTAGGCGCAAACACAATAGCGATATTTTTTGCGGCAGTCTCAATGATCAGCTTCTGCTCAGTTGAGAAACCTGTAGTGCCGATAATCATTTGCACACTGGCTTTCTCGCATGCTGATAAATAGCGCATACTGGCTTCAGGGCGGGTAAAGTCGACCAATACATCAGCGCCTTTTAAAGCTAGCCCAATATCGTCAGTCACTTTAACACCAGACACTTTGCCCAATTGCTCACCGGCATCACGACCCAATTGCGGGTTTTCTGTTCTATCCAGCGCGCCAGTCAGCACTAAATCAACGTCCGCAAAAACACACTCAAGCAACACGTGACCCATGCGACCAGAACAACCGGCAATAACTACTTTCAAAGGATTTGTCATAATAACTCGTGGATTAAAACCCAATTTTTTCTAACATTCTGTCAAAGAAGCCTGGGGAATTCTCTTCCGGCAAGTCTTTTGGTTGCGGTATCGTTTTATTACCAGCACGTGGTGCCACTTTCGCCTCTGGCGCAGACTCTTCCGGTGTCGCTTGCAAAGCTTTATCAAGCTGCATCCCTGATGGCGACTCAGGAGCAGGTGTCTTTACTGGCGCTTGCACTGGAAGGACAGCCGCTGCAGGAGTTGACTCAACTCTAGGTGCCACTGGCTCTGGAGGTGTCACTGGTTCTGGCACAGCCGCCGCTGGCGCAGCTTCTACCGGGGCGACTACCACTGGTGCAGCGAGTGCTGGCACCTCCGCCGCAGGTACCATTTCCAATGGCACCGCCAGCATGGACTTAGGTTCGTCAGCGGCTGCAGGAGCTTCTTTTAAGGCAGGGGCCTTAGCCGCTGCATCTGCTTTAGCCTTTGCTTCTGCAGCCTCTTTGGCGGCCTTTTCATTAGCCAAACTGGCATCATCTTTTTCCCAGAATTTCAACTT
>JAZJZG010000203.1:0-7233 GCA_040389995.1 Pseudomonadota bacterium
TTTCATACAGTACGCCCAGCACAATATACATGGTGACGATAGCCGCCAAGATTAAGAATAGCTGATTGCTCAGTGAAGCTCTAAAGGCTGATGCCGCACCTTGAAACTCGGTTGCTATGCTGACTGGCATACCAATCTCACGCTCAGCTTTTTCAATCACATCTACCGCCTCGCCCAGTGACACATTGGGGCTCAGATTAAATGAAATGGTCGTCGCAGGAAACTGTGCCAGATGATTAATGACCAGAGGGGTAGTTTTTTCTGTGATCGTTGCAATCGCTTTAAGCGGTACCTGCGCCCCACCTGCCCCGGTCACATAAATATCATTCAAGGCTTCCGGGCCTACCTGAAACTCTGGCTTAGCCTCCAACACCACGCGATACAGGTTAGATTGCGTGAATATCGTAGAAATCAAACGCTGACCAAAAGCACTATAAAGTGCGCTGTCGATCGCCGTTGTAGTGATACCTAAACGGCCAGCGGTCTGTTTATCAATATTGACATAAACCTGTAAGCCCTGATCCTGCAAATCGCTGGCAACGTCGACTAATTGAGGCTGCTGATTAAGTTTTTCCAGCAACTTCGGCACCCATAAACTTAACTCTTTGGCATCAATATCTTTAAGCGTGAACTGGTATTGGGTACGGCTTAGCTGACTTTCAATGGTCAGATCTTGCACCGGCTGCATATACAGGCGAATGCCAGACACCGCAGCAAGTTTGAGCTGCAGGCGCTGGATGATTTGCGAAGCAGTTTCGCTTCTATCGGCATGCGCTTTCAGGTTAATCAGAAACCTGCCGCTATTGAGCGTAAGGTTAACGCCATCGACACCAATAAATGATGAGACGCTATCTACCGCTGGATCTTCCAAAATCACCTTGGCTAGGGCCTGCTGGCGTTCGGACATGGCACTAAACGAGATGGACTGCGGCGCCTCAGAGATACCTTGGATAATGCCGGTATCCTGCACCGGGAAAAATCCCTTGGGCACATAAATATAAAGCAATATAGTTAATACTAGTGTAGCCAATGCAATCAGGAGCACTAACAGCTGGCGGTCTAGCACCCAAGTCAGCATCCTGCCATAACCTGCGATGATACGGTCGAACAGATGGCCAACGGTGCGATCAAAGCGGCTACGCTCTGATTCCGGAGTATGGCGCAACAATTTAGCGCACATCATGGGCGTCAGTGTCAATGACACCACGGCTGAAATAAGAATCGCTACCGCCAACGTAATGGCAAATTCGCGAAATAACCGCCCGACTACATCGCCCATGAACAATAATGGAATGAGCACAGCAATCAGCGAAACCGTCAGCGAAATAATGGTGAAACCAATCTGTTTAGAACCCTTCAACGCCGCTTGCAGCGGACTTTCACCCTCCTCGATATAGCGCGAAATGTTCTCTATCATCACAATCGCATCATCGACCACAAAACCAGTAGCAATAGTCAGGGCCATTAAGGTTAAATTGTTAATACTAAAGCCAGCCACATACATCACCGCAAAAGTCCCTACCAGGGATAACGGCACAGCGATAGCCGGCACGATGGTTGCCGGGATGTTACGCAGGAAAACAAAAATCACCATGACCACCAGCACGATTGCGAGCATCAGCTCAAACTGCACATCGCGGACAGAAGCACGAATCGTCGTCGTACGATCACTCAGGATTTTAACTTCAACCGATTGCGGTAAATTGGTCTGCAAACTAGGCAATAATTGCTTGATGCGGTCCACCACCTCAATGACATTAGCGCCTGGTTGCCGCTGAATATTTAGCAATATGGCAGGTTTTTCATTGCCCCAAGCCGCAAGACGCTTATTCTCAGCACCATCTACCAAGTCTGCAACGTCACCCAGGCGTATCACCGCACCATTGCGATAAGCCAAAACCAGCGCGCTATACTCTGCAGCTGTTTTCAGCTGGTCATTGGCATCAATGGTAGATGCTTGGGCTGGTCCATCAAAGCTGCCCTTGGCCTGATTAACGTTTGCAGCGCCAATTGAATTCCGCACATCGTCAATATTGAGGTTATTGGCAGCCAATGCTTTTGGATTGACCTGCACACGCACTGCCGGCCGCTGTCCGCCACTCAAACTAACCAAACCTACGCCCGGTAACTGTGATATTTTTTGTGCTAGCCCAGTATCAACAATATCCTCTATGCTTGGTAATGGCAAAGTGTCCGAACTAACCGCCAACGTCATGATGGGTGCATCAGCAGGATTAACCTTGCTGTAGATTGGTGGCATCGGCAGGTCGCTAGGCAGGAAACTGGTTGCGCGGTTAATCGCGGCTTGGACGTCCTGCTCGGCAACGTCTAAAGTCAGTTCCAGACTGAATTGCAAAGTAATGACCGAGGCGCCACCTGAACTGGTGGAAGACATCTGTTTTAAACCGGCGACCTGGCCAAACT
The DNA here is from genome assembly GCA_040389995.1 of Pseudomonadota bacterium. Taxonomy (GTDB): domain Bacteria; phylum Pseudomonadota; class Gammaproteobacteria; order Burkholderiales; family Methylophilaceae; genus Methylotenera. The sequence continues at coordinate 2,425 of JAZJZG010000203.1, forward strand.
GCCGCTCCAATGGTGCGGTGATAGATGAAGTCGTCACCTCAGGGCTAGCCCCAGGGTAAAGGGTAACCACCTGTATGGTCGGATAGTCCACTTCAGGCAAAGCGGAAATCGGCAGGATGCGATAAGCCAGAATACCCACCAGCAAGATAGCAACCATCAATAATGATGTGGCTATTGGACGTAAGATAAATATACGTGAGGGATTCATGCTAGTTTCCTACGACCTTGCTTAACTACACATCTGCTTGATGTGATACGCAAGCTCAAAGCTGCGCTATTACCTGTCAGGCCAGTCATTGTGCTGCTGGCCGTTTGTGCTGCTTAGATCCTGCTTGGCTGCCGTCAGCTTGTGTTTGCTCAGCAGCGGTTTGACCTGCCTTGGCATCGGTTTTTTTCTGATCATTGTGTTTTGCCAGTTCGACCTTCGCCCCTTCACGTAACTTATCTGCGCCATCGGTCACCAGTAAATCACCCGCTTTGATATCACCCTCCACCGCAGTCAGGCTGCCCTCGGTCACGGTGACTTTTACCGGTTTAACGGCGATAGTCTGGTCAGCTAGCACCTGATAGACAAAGGTTCCCTGCGAACCTCTCTGGATAGCGGCATTGGCAACGACAGTGGCATCTTTATTAACGCCTAGCTGCACTCTGACATTCACAAACTGATTCGGAAACAGGCTTTCGTCTTCGTTAGCAAACTGTGCTTTTAACTTAACGGTACCAGTAGTGGTGTCGATTTGATTGTCAGTACTGGAGAGAAACCCGTCTGCCAGCTTGTTTTTCTGATCACGCCCATACACGATTACCGGTAGTTTTTCACCTTTACGCACCGGAGCTAATACTGCAGCGAGACTATCTTGTGGAATGGAAAAGATGACCGTAATGGGCTTGACCTGAGTGATGCTTAAAAGGCCATTAGCGTCAGATTGCTGCACAATATTGCCGGCATCTACCTGACGTAAACCTACACGGCCACTGATGGGCGCAGTGATGCGGGTGTAGGTCAATTGCAGTTTGGCATTATCAATTTGACTCTGGTCGGTTTGAATCGTACCTAAATATTGATTAACCAGAGAGTTTTGCGTCGCAACCTGCTGCTCTGGCGCAGAATCTTGTGCAAGTAGCGTTTTGTAACGCTCAAGGTCTAACTGGGCATTCTTTAACAGCGCCTGGTCCTTAGCCAGTTGCCCCTGCGCTTGTGCCAGTTGCACCTGATATGGTCGCGCATCAATCTCCGCCAGCAAATCACCTTGCTTGACGTACTGCCCTTCGTTAAACAACACTCGCATCAATTGTCCATCTATACGCGTCCTGACGACCACATTGTTACGTGGTGTAACTGTGCCTATCGCACTCATATACACGTTGATGTCCGAAGTTTTAGCAGCTACCGCGGTAACGGCTGCAGGTCGCTTGGCATTTTTTTTGGCATTATCCGCAGCAGCTTGCTGGCCGTTACTATAGTAACGAAATGCAAAAAAAGCGATTAAACCTAGCGCTATGATGATAAGTAGCGGTTTCAGTCCGGCACCATCTTGATACCCGGAGCCAGCCTGATTTAACGCACGCCCACCCGACCTACTATTTTCGCTAGATGTATTATTATTTATTGGTTCTATCTGCATGAATATCTTTCCAAGTGAAGCGCATAAACCATGCTCTTTACTACAGCTTTTCTAAAAATTGATTATTACCTAAATTGACGACTAACGTACTGCAAAAATTCCTAAAAGTATGTAAAACTAGGTTAAAGTTTTATGTAGGTAAGGTCTACATCATAGAATTTGCAAAGACTATTGGCAACAGAGGAGTTTATGGTAACTTTAAAGTTACCATAAACTAGTGGATAAGCATTGTATAAACTCACTAGATTAATCTAGCTTAAGATAAACCAAAAACATAAGACCGGCTTATGTTATCTTGGTTACTATTAACGTCATTAGTTGAACGCAGTATGCATCATGATTTTCGTATTGCCACATTTAATATCCACAAGGGATTAACGCACTTTAACGCGCATTTTGTCCTGCATCATCAACGTGAGTTACTGCAAAAACTACACTCAGATGTTGTATTCTTGCAAGAGGTGCGTGACGTACATGCTAAACATAGCAAGCGCTTTGCAACATGGCCCAAAGCAGGGCAAGCCGGCTTTTTAGCAGATGCGGTTTGGCCTCACTATGCCTATGGCAAGAACTGCGTGTATCCAACAGGTCATCACGGTAATGCACTACTGTCAAAATTTCCCATCATCAAGGTGCATAACAAAGACATTTCCGTACACGCCTCTGAGCAGCGCGGCATGCTGCATTGTGAAATAGCCGTTACTCACTGGGATACTCCACTACACGCCATATGCATACATTTAGGTTTGTTTGCGCAATGGCGGCATCAACAATTGCAGATGGTAGCAAAGTATATTGAGCAACATGTACCAAGCAATGCACCATTGATTATCGCCGGGGACTTTAATGACTGGAGCATGCATGCAGGACGTTTATTTGCCACGCAACTGGACCTGCATGAGGTGTTTGAGCACCACACTGGCAAGTCTGCACGTAGCTTTCCTTCCTGGCTGCCAGTATTAAGATTGGACCGTATCTACGTGCGCGGTTTCCAGGTAAAGCATGTAGACGTGCATTCAGGCCCACAATTTATTAAACTATCCGACCATGCCATATTAACCACAACCTTATCAAAAATATGACTCATTTTCTTAGCGGGAATCAAATCAAGTTATTACGCAATGGCACTGATTTTTTCCCGGCACTAGAAGCTGCGATTGAAAATGCCACGCACGAAATATATCTGCAGACCTATATTTACGCAGTAGATAAGGTTGGTATTAGTATAGCCAACAGTCTCAAGCGTGCAGCATTGCGTGGCGTGATAGTGAATGTATTGCTTGATGGATTTGGCTGTAAGGATTTGCCAAAATCTTTTGTAAAAGAACTAGAGTCGGCTGGCGTGCAGGTCATGTTTTACCGTCCCAAAATATCGCCGTGGACATTCAAGAAAAATCGCCTCCGACGTTTGCATCGTAAACTTTCCGTGGTGGATGCTAAGGTTGCTTTTATTGGCGGCATCAATATTATTGATGACTACAATGTACCTAATAATGTATCTCCACGTATCGATTATGCCGTGCGTATTGAAGGCAATTTATTGCCTTCAATCGCTGCAAGTGCACATAGGCTTTGGCGGCATATTGCTTTTATACGCTTACAATCGGCCAGCGTGAGTGTAACTCAAGCTAACCATCACTCAATGCCACATGAACCCTCTGAACATAGCGTTAATGACGGTGTAAAAAGTAATATTAGAGCCGCATTTGTAATGCGCGACAACGTACTACACAGACGTGATATTGAGAATGCCTATTTATCGGCGATAGCTCATGCACATAACGAAATTATCATTGCCAATGCTTACTTTGTACCTGGCAGAAGGTTTCGCAAAGCCCTACTAGCAGCCGCTAAGCGTGGTGTGATGGTCAAACTTTTGTTACAAGGCCGTTTAGAGTATTTCCTAATGTTTGCCACGCATGCTTTTTATAGTGTGTTTTTAAAAAATAATATTAAGATTTACGAGTATCGAAAAGGCTTTATGCATAGTAAAGTTGCAGTGATTGATAGTGAGTGGGCCACCGTTGGTTCATCCAATATCGACCCTTTCAGCTTGCTATTAGCCCGCGAGGCCAATGTGGTGGTAAAGAATAAAGCTTTTGCAGCAGAGTTACGCGCAGATATTGAAGCATCTATTCAGAGTGATGCCTACCATGTTTCATCGCAAGAATGGGAAAATGGTCACACCATGAAACGCTTTATCTCATGGCTGGCATTTGGTTTGGTGAGAATATTTGTCGGGATTATTGGCTACTCAAAAGAGCCATAACAGGAGTCTATATCATCAATACTGAACAAACTACGGCTCACCAACTGGTACAAAGTATGTTTCAAGCGGCTTTGCCATTACGTGCGCATGATGCGAATAAAGGCGTGTTTGGTAGCGTGGCGATCATAGGCGGCGATACAGGCATGGTAGGCGCAACGTTATTAGCGGCGCGCGCGGCTCAGCTTAGCGGCGCAGGCCGCACTTATGCGGCTTTTCTGTCCAGCGAGGCACCTAGTGTTGATTTTTTGCGCCCAGAAATCATGCTGCGCTCACCAGCCACTTTAATGGCCTTATACCAACGCCAATCATTACTTCTAAATAGCCTTGTCATCGGCCCAGGCTTGGGGCAATCCACCGCGGCAATTGCGTTACTGGAATTTTGGTTAACACAAGATATACCCATACTACTTGACGCAGATGCACTCAATTTAATAGCTAGCCAGCCACATCTCAGGGAAATGACTCAAAACCGTAGCACCGACACGGTTATCACGCCACACCCAGGCGAGGCAGCGAGATTACTAACAATAAATATAGAGCATATTCAACAAAATCGTATAGCCAGCGCACTTGAACTGGCAGATACATTACAGCTTACTTGTGTACTCAAAGGTGCTGGCAGTATTTGTGCACACCATGATGGTAGCTGGTTTATTAACACCAGTGGCAATGTTGGTCTTGCCAGCGGCGGCACCGGCGATGTGTTAAGCGGCATTATTGGCAGCTTGCTGGCACAAGGCTTGACTGGCTTAACCGCGGCAAAACTAGGTACTTACCTGCATGGCGTGGCGGCTGATACGCTGGTCGCCGCAGGCATAGGGCCGGTAGGTCTCACTGCTTCGGAGATTGCATTAGAAGTACGCAACACCATCAACCAACTGTATAAGGTAACGAGTGCGCCCTAAGGACTTAATC
>JAZJZG010000204.1:0-2649 GCA_040389995.1 Pseudomonadota bacterium
GGCCTAGTGAGCGTAAAAATGTAGCGGTATGGGATGTGCCTGCACCTACCTCCATGTCGTAAGATTGCAGTAGCGCACAGCCACGTTCAGACCAGTAGTTTTGCAGGGTGAGAATGATTTGTTGAAAAGTTAAAGCCATGACTCAAATCTATAGTTAGCGTAAAGCTTGATTTTACTTGGTTTTGTCCTTGCTTACCAAAAAATTAGTTTTAGTTAGGTATTTAGCCACTGCCATAAGTTTTGGCCGAGATATAAACAACAGTGCTATCAAGCAAATAGCTAAAAATAAACCGTTACCCCAGCGTACGTAAGGTGTGCTGCCTGTATAGCCTTGTGCGATCACATTGAGTGTGGTTTGGCTAAAGTGAGGAGCCTGTGCCAGCACATTGCCGTGGCTATCTATCATGGCGGTTGCGCCAGTATTGGTTGCGCGTAGCACCATACGCCCAGTTTCCAGCGCACGTGCCTGCGAAAACTGCATGTGTTGATATGCCGCGTTGGATTGCCCATACCATGCATCATTGCTGATATTCACTAATAAGCTTGCGGCTGGCAATTGGCGAATAATCTCTTCACCAAATACGTCTTCATAGCAAATGTTGACGGCTATATTTTGTGTGCCCAGTTTTGGACTACCAAGTTGCATAGGCTTTTGCTGGGTACTGCCGCGTGATAAATCGCTAAGCGGCATATTGAGCCAATCCCGATAGATCCAGCCAAATACTTGTTTTAACGGGATAAACTCACCAAAAGGTACTAGGTGGCTTTTTTGATAGGTTTGGTTAGGTGAATCGCCGTAGCTAATTGCACTATTAAAATACTCGCCAGTCGCATCGTTAAATTCCACCATGCCTATGATGATATTGCCGCCAACTTTACTCGCATGTTCCGCTAATGTAGCTTTGATGTCAGGGTCCAGTTGGCTGGAAAGCACCGGCAGCGCGGTTTCTGGCAATACAATGAGCTGTGCAGTGCTGTCTTTCACCATGTTGACGTATAAGTCTATGGTATGTTGTGCAGTTTCAGGCGACCATTTGGTCTCTTGTGCGATATTGCCTTGCACTAGTGCTGCTTTAATCGGCAGGCCAATCGGTGTCGTCCATTCCACCAGTTTTAATGCGCCACCGCCTATCCATAATAATAAGAACAGCACGATTGCATAGCGGCGCCAATGGCGTGCGCTTGCATCTTTGGCTTTTAGTTTGATTAGCCATAGACACAGTAAGCTAGCGATAAATACCGTGATGAGCGATACGCCATAGACACCTATAATCGGCATGTAACCTGCCAGCGGGCTAGCAGGTACTTGCGAATAGCCCATGGTCAGCCACGGAAATCCTGTGAAAATCCAGCTTCTTACCCAGTCAGCGAGTGCCCAAAATACTGGGATGGTTATTAATATTCTATTGGTTTGATTCGCTGATAGATAAACGCTGAGAGCGCCGACAGTTGCCATAAATAGCGCCATAAACGCACATAATAGAAAAGTAGCCAAGCCGGCCATGAGCATGGGCATGTTGCCAAAGTCATGCAAGCTTATATAGATCCAATAAATACCAGTGCCGAATAAACCTAAACCATACATAAAACCGTCGATAGCCGCTTGTTTAGGTGTGCTGGCTTGGTGCCAGTAATAAAGCAGGCCCATAAGCGATAAGATGCTGGCAGGGTAGAGATAAAAGGGCGCAAAGCCTAATACGCAAACGGCGCCGAATAAAAATAATTTGAGAGGTTGGGTAAGTTTAGATATGAGTGAATTCATGGGCTAAATTGTAGCTTGATACTGCTTAAGGTAATAAAAATTAACCAATAAAATTTAAACGCAATCGAAGACTTAGTTGACACGGTGTGTGCATAAGCCCTATATTTCACTTGCGGTAGTAGTTGATTGTGTCGATTCAATTAAATAAGTGGGTGTTGGATCGTCTTTTATAAAAATAAGCGCTTAATTTTTTTGGAGAACATATATGAGTGTGGCATCAGAGTTTAAGGCTTTTATATCTAAAGGCAATGTGATGGACCTGGCGGTTGGGGTCATCATCGGTGCAGCGTTTGGTAAAATCGTAGATTCGTTGGTGAACGACATTATTATGCCTATCGTTGGTAAAGTTTTTGGCGGCTTAGATTTTAGTAATATGTTTATACCATTGGCTAATATTCCTGCGGGTAATGCAGGTACTTATGCTGCGCTTAAAACAGCCGGCGTGCCTATGCTAGCTTATGGTAACTTTATTACTATCGTACTTAATTTCGTTATTTTAGCGTTTGTTATTTTTATGATGGTAAAGCAAGTTAACCGTTTGAAAAAAGCCGAGGTAGCGGCAGCACCTGCAGCACCAGCAGAAGACATTGTATTGCTACGTGAAATTCGTGATTCTTTGAAAAAGTAGCTATTTGAGTTAGTTATTTACAGTAATAAAAAAAGGGCTATATAGCCCTTTTTTTATTGCTGATTAATTTTAAATCACGCTTATAAATCCGGTTTTGCACCAGGCATTTCATATATCTGGCCATTATCAGCACCTTCGCTGCCATCGTTATTCAAAAATACGACCGTTACTACTTTGTCATCAATAAAGTCTAACTCAGTGGTTTCGTAATAGCTGCCATCTGCTGCGGTATTAATGAAATGATATTGCCAAATCGAAG
>JAZJZG010000205.1:0-6268 GCA_040389995.1 Pseudomonadota bacterium
ATGTCGAGGTGCATTACCGCCACGTCCAGCGGCGTGAACTGGCGGGCTACGGCCTCTCGGGCGATGCCTACCATATCACCGCACCAAGCGTGGACGGGAATGGGGGCCTACGCTCCATGAAAATGGCCCTGGCCAAGGCCGGCCTGGCATTAGAGGATATTGGCTATATAAACGCGCATGGCACGGCCACGCCGCTCAATGACCCTACGGAAACCGAAGCAATCAAGCTGGTGTTTGGTGAATCTGCACCGCATATACCGGTAAGCTCGACTAAATCCATGCATGGGCATCTTATGGGCGCGACTGCCGCAGTGGAATTTGCCGCTTGCATCATGGCGCTAAAGCAGCAAGCACTCCCGCCTACCATTAATCTGCATCAACCCGACCCCAAGTGCGATCTCGACTATATTCCCAATATCGGCAGAAGTGGCGTTGCTATTCGGCATGTGATGTCTAACTCTTTCGCTTTTGGCGGCACCAGTGGCGTACTGATTGCCAGTAGCCTGGGATAGGATTTACGAAAGCACAATATCACTGGAATCAATATACTCATCTATTCTTCGCGTAGCCATATCTCTGTACGCCCTAGCCAGCGTATACCAATGTAACCACGCACTTTGAGCTTTTTTCCACCATCAAGCAGCGTTAATTTACAGCTATAGATTTTACCGTTATCCGGGTCGAGTATTTGGCCACTACTATAGTCCTCGCCATCTTGTTTCATTCCGGACAAGACCATCATCCCAATCACGGGTTGATCTTTATAGGCACCATCACATTTTGTGCACTTGGGATTGGCTTCTTCATTTTTTTCTTGGAACAGATTTTCGATGCGGCCTTTAAGCTCTCCGTCACTCTCGGTAATGCGAATCAAAGCCTTCGCCTTACTAGTATTGTCATCGATACTCTTCCACAGGCCTACCGGTGAAGCCTGATGTGCTAATCCACTTGTACTGACCAACGCGAAAACGATCATTGCAAACAACAGCTTTTTCATTGACTTATCCCCAAAGTTACTCAGGCACGGCGAATGATTGTGCAATAATAGCCGATTGTTTACATGTATGGTTAATCTGCTTAAATACTACAAGCTATGCAGAATAGCGACTAAAAGATAATATCGATTAGACTTTCACCATGTCTTTAAATAACCATATGATTAAAATCAGTTAAAACTAAGTTGCATAATCGCATGTCTACCATGACCGCCTGATACCGCGGCATGGAAGTGTTTTATAATAAGCAACTGCTTAAATAATTGAAATTTAAGGCCTCTTGACCCTGTGTTGTACTTGGCGACAAGCCGCATTGTGAAGATAATTTTGAGGAATATGAATGAACAATAAACTGCTATGGCTATTGTTTGTGGTTACTACGGTAACACAAGCGGCCTCAGTCAATACAACGACAATACCGTCACTTAAACCTTTACAGCAGCAATCTCAAGCTGCGCATTTATCTGCTGAAGTACTAACCCGCTATCACTATAAGCCGGTAGCACTTGATGATGTAAGCTCTTCAAAAATATTTGATAATTATATAAAGTCGCTGGATGGTCAAAAAGTGTTTTTCCTGCAAGCTGATATTGATCAATATGCCTATGCCAGAACCAAGCTTGATGATGCCATTCTTGATGAAGACCTGACCATTCCTTTTGCTATTTTCAGCCTGTATCAACAGCGTGTTGCAGAACGCCTTACTTATGCACGATCATTATTGAAGAAAGGCTTTGATTTCAAAAAAGAAGAAAGTTATCAATACACTCGTGAAAAAGCTGACTGGGCAAAATCTCAGGATGAGATGAATGACCTTTGGCGTAAGCGTGTAAAAAACGATTGGCTGCGCCTCAAACTCGCCGGCAAAGATGATAAGAGCATCGTGGATACGCTGGATAAGCGTTACGATAACGCTTTGAAAAGCATGACTAAAGTAAAAAATGATGATGTCTTTCAAAGCTTTATGAATGCGTATACGATGACTATAGACCCGCATACCAACTACTTTGGGGTACATGCGTCAGAAGATTTTGATATTTCGATGAAACTGTCTCTCGATGGGATTGGTGCTGTTCTACAAGATAAAGATGAATACACAACCATTAGAGAGTTAGTCGTTGGTGGTCCAGCAGCACTTTCTGGAAAACTTAAAGTCGGCGATCGCATTGTCGGCGTAGGTCAAGGTGAAGATGGCCCCATCACCGATGTGACGGGCTGGCGGCTTGACGATACGGTCGCATTGATTCGTGGCACTGAGAACTCGATAGTGGTTTTAGATATTTTACCGGCAGAAGCTGGCCCTGACGGCAGGCATAAGCTGATTGCACTTACTAGAAAAAAAATTAACCTGGATCAGCAAGCCGCCAAAAAGTCGGTAATTGAAGTGAAAGACGGTAATACAACACACCGCATAGGCGTAATTGATTTACCCGTTTTCTATCAGGACTTTGGCGCACGCCAAAAAGGTGACAAAGACTTCAAAAGCGCTACCCGAGACGTATCTCGCCTGCTAGAAGAACTTAAGAAAGACAAAGTGGATAGCGTATTGGTGGATCTACGGAATAATGGCGGTGGTTCATTGGATGAAGCCATTGAGCTTACTGGCCTATTCATAGATAAAGGCCCGGTGGTACAAGAACGCGACGTCAAAGGGAATATTAAAATAGATAACGATACTAATGCCGGTGTTGTTTGGAATGGTCCTTTAGGCATACTGATCAATCGTGGCTCCGCATCGGCCTCTGAGATTTTTGCAGCAGCGATACAGGATTATGGCCGTGGCATTATCATTGGTGAGCAAAGTTTTGGCAAAGGCACGGTGCAAACCGTGGTAGATTTGGATCAACTGGTGAAAAATGACCAGCCAAAATTTGGTGAACTCAAGATGACGGTCGCCCAATTTTTTCGTATCAACGGTGGCACTACGCAGCTGCGTGGCATTACACCGGATATTAGCCTGCCATCGGCAGCTGATACAGAAAGCTTTGGAGAATCCAGCTTTGACAATGCACTGCCCTGGTCACAAATTAAGCCAGCTAAGTTCACGCCGACTGGAAATTTAAAAAACCTCATTCCCACGCTTATCGCTAGCCATAATGCCCGTATTAGTAAAAATAAAGATTTCCAGTACTTGATGGAAGATATTGCCGAGTTCAAAACTCAACAAAATAAGAACCTGATTTCACTAAATGAGGTTGAGCGCCGCAAAGAACGAGAAGCGCAAGAAGCACGCTTAACAGCACGGGAAAAAGCTAGTGATACTGATAAAGGCGCAAATCTATCTGATAAAAAAACAAACGATGCCCTGAAAGACGACGGACTGCAATCCAACGAACGGGATATCAATAGCGATCTGGCAATGGAAAAAGTAAGAAAGAACTCTAAAGATATATTGCTCAATGAAGCCGTCAACATACTCAGCGATGAGGTTAGCCTGCTTAAAAGAACGCTACACTAGCAACTAACGCGTTACCAAAAATACGTTCACTAAAAATAAAGGTGTAAAGGTGTAAAGGTCAAGGTGCAAAGATAAAGTGTAACAATCCCGTGATTAAAACTACTCGGCTTCTGGTCGGGAATGAGTTATCAAAAGCTGTCAGGCTGATGTCAGCTTGGCACTATAAGATACAAGCCATGGTGACAGATAAATAATTTAAAAAACATCCCAACCATAAAACACTTGAGGGTTATTTTAATTTTCGGAGATTGACATGAACCGCACTAAATATACTTTTATCATTGCTTTATCTGCTTTATTGCTTGGAAGTTTAGCCACCAATGTCATGGCTAACGAGGGAAAATGGGAAAAACATCACCCACGTAGAGACCAGGTGAATGACCGTTTGGAAAATCAGAATAAACGCATCCACCATGAAGTAAAAGAAGGCGAACTCTCTAAGACCCAAGCTGGTGCGTTACATAAACAAGACCATCAGATTCGTCAGGAAGAACGGGATATGGCTTCACAGGACAAAGGTCACATCACGTCACAAGAGCAAAAAACCTTGAACCAGCAAGAAAATGTAGTAAGTAAAGAAATTGGTAAATAAATAGGATTTAACTAAAATGGGCTTAGATCATTAATAAGGTCTTGAATAAGGTCTGGCCCATCGGTATATTTAACTACAGTTAATCGAGCAATGCCTTGATTTACACATATCTCGAAAAAATAGAGGATTTAGTATGAAACGCTTACTGCTTGCAGCCACATTAGCCACTATCACCATTTCGACCTCAGTGCTCGCTGCTGACGTTGGAGTCTCTATCAGTATTGGTCAACCAGGCTTCTATGGCCAGATCGACCTCGGCAACAACTATCCGCCGCCACAAGTCATCTATCGTCAACCGAGAATAGTAGAATATGCGCCAGTGGAGCGCCCGCCCATCTATTTACGTGTACCTCCAGGACATGCCAAACATTGGGACAAGCACTGTCGCGAATACAATGCCTGTAACGAGCGGGTCTATTTTGTGCAGGATGATTGGTATAACCGTGAATATGCTCCGCGTTACCAAGAACAGCATCGCGAATACCGCGATGATAGACGCGACGGACGCGACGATTCTAGAGAATATCATCGTGATGAACATGACAATGGCCGCCGCGGTAACGATCATGATCGTGGCCACGATAGGCAAGACCGCGATCGCTAGCATGCAAAACAACACGCAGTAACGCTGCTTTAAATTTAAAGCAGCGTTACTGGTCTGCATAGCTGGGTTATAGAAAAAAGTTTTGAGGTATAGAGAAAATCTATCTAACTCGGCTTGTTATACCCAACCTGATTGACTAGCTACACTTTACTAACGGGTACTTTGCCTTTGTGTAGGCTCAACAGCCCGGAAAATATCTAATTGCCCTAAACGATACAATTGCGGCCTTTTTGTTTTGCCTGGTAAAGCCGCTTGTCGACCTCTTCAATAAACGCTATCGGCTCATCTTGATGCGATGGAATAATGGTGCCAACGCCTAAGCTAATGGTCAAGATATGGCTGACCTGAGATTTCTCATGCGGAATTTGTTCTTTAAAAATCAAGCTACGGCAACGTTCAGCGACCTTTTTAGCCGCTTCTGCATCCGTCTCAGGTAAAACCACCACGAACTCTTCGCCACCAAAACGCGCAAAAAAATCACGGGCACGACCAGCCGCTGCACTTAGTACCTGCCCCACACGTTTTAAACAATAATCGCCCTGAATATGCCCATAATGATCGTTATATTGCTTAAAGTAATCAATATCAATCATGATGAGCGAAAGCGGCTGATTAGTACGCCGCGCGTTAATCCACTCTATATCCATAATAGAATCGAACATCCGCCGGTTAGCCACTCCGGTTAAGCTGTCTTTAAAAGAAAATTCTTCCAGTTTTTTTTGTAGGCTAATAAGGTCTTCCTCGGTTTTTTTTCGTACACTAATATCAAACATGAACCCAACCAGTGATTCAACCTCGCCTTTGTCGTTGCGGACCACATGCACTACATCACGAATCCACACATAATTTCCATCCTTGGTCAGGGCTCGATAATCCGCTTCGTGGTCGACACCAGACTTGGACTGCGAGACGCAAAAATCAACAACCCAGCCTCTATCATCCGGATGCATCCTTTCTGCCCAATCCTGCGCGCTCACCCAGCTAGATGGCGCCCAACCCAGCAGCTTCTCTATCTGCGGGCCAACATAAGCAAAGCTCATGGTATTCCAATCAATCTTCCATGGAATAGCTTGGGTGGATTCCAACAAAGTTTTGTAAAAAGTGCCGTCCATTTCTACTGTTTTTGCAATATCAACCACTGTCTTTGACTCCAATCTATTGTAATGGACGATTCCACAAGGCCTCTAAAATCATAGGCAAAGCTGTAAGCCGGCTTCAAGGTTAAGCTAAATAATAGATGCATGAGTTTTGCGGCTATCTTAGCTAGCCTTACTGACCGCATCCAAAGCTTCAACAATGTCTTCACTATTAACCGGGCGCACTAAACGTTTTACCTCTTGCCCATTACTGAGAAATATCAGTGTCGGCCAGAGCTTTACTGAATATGAACGTCCTAAACTTCGTCCTTTACCATCTTCAATCTTAATATGTTGTATATTGGGGTAATTGACGAGTGTGGATGCGATAATAGGCTGCGCAGCTTGACAGTATTCACACCAGATTGCGCCAAACTCCACGAGCACTGCACCTTTAGACCGCTCAATGTCTGCTCGACTCGGCTCGTTAGCTTGATCTATGTTTTTTATTTCCATGGTTAGGCTTTGGGTTTATTGAGCGAC
>JAZJZG010000206.1:0-1751 GCA_040389995.1 Pseudomonadota bacterium
GTTATCGTGGCTAAAAAATTGCATCAACGTTCACCAGATTTGGACCTGCTTTCAATCACTGCCTGGCAAATGTTATTCGGTGCTATCCCTATCGTCATCGCAGCGTTTATTATTTCTGCGCCGCCTATACAGTGGACACCTTACTTCATAGGTGCAGTCTTGTATAACTCTGTATTATGCAATGCGCTGGCATGGTTGTTATGGCTATATGCGCTGCAATATTTGAGTGCGGGCGTTGCCAGCATGGCTACATTGTCAGGGCCTGTGATAGCGGTCTTGGCGGCTTGGGTAGAGCTCAATGAAGTGCCAAGTAGAACAGACGCTATTGGTATGACATTAATTGCTGCGTCACTGGTGATTATTTCAATCATCAGCATACGCAAACATATTCCAATCGACCCTGCTATGGGCCAAGAGTAACCGTATTAATTAAAATACTTCTATAAGTGGTACGCCACCTTATTAGCAAGTGTTTATTTAGCTCATTAAAGCCTGTGATAAAATCTTGTTTATCTCAATGTATTCAAGGTTGGCAACATGGCAGGTCACAGTAAATGGGCAAATATTCAGCATCGTAAAGGTCGTCAAGACGCTAAACGCGGCAAGATCTTTACTAAAATCATCAAAGAAATCACCGTTGCAGCCCGTTTAAGCGGCGGCGACATCAACATGAATCCACGTTTGCGTGCGGCGGTAGCAGAAGCTAAAGAAGAAAACATGCCGGCCGATAATATCACCCGTGCCATTAAAAAAGGCACGGGTGAGCTGGAAGGTGTGAACTACGAGGAAATCCGTTATGAAGGCTACGGCATTAACGGCGCGGCGATTATTATAGATTGCCTGACTGATAACAAACAGCGCGCAGTGGCTGATGTGCGCCATGCCCTGACTAAGTTCGGTGGCAATTTAGGCACTGATGGTTCAGTGGCTTTCATGTTCAAACACTGTGGTAGCTTGCTCTATGCGCCCGGCACGTCTGAAGACAAAGTGATGGAAGTTGCACTGGAAGCAGGTGCTGAAGATATTGTTACCGATGCCGATGGCAGTATTGAAGTGATTACACCACCGCATGATTTTTTAACTGTCAAAGACGCACTAGAAGCTGCAGGTCTAAAAGCCGTGCTAGCTGAAGTGACCATGAAGCCAAGTAATGAAACCGTATTTACCGGCGATGATGCGGTTAAAATGCAAAAGATCTTAGACGCACTAGAAGATTTGGATGATGTGCAAGATGTATACACTACCGCTGTGATAGAGGAATAGTGAATATCCGCATTTTAGGCATCGATCCTGGCCTGCGCATCACAGGCTTTGGCATTATCGAAAAAGTGGGTGAAAAAATCACGTATGTTGCGAGCGGTACGATTAAAACCGCTAGTGGCAAAAAAAACAAGGTAGAGGGTGAGGAGGATAGGGAGGAATTGCCCGCCAGACTCAAAATCATACTTGATGGCTTGTTTGAAGTAATCGATATCTACCAGCCCAGTCAGGTCGCCATAGAAAAAGTGTTTGTCAACGTTAATCCGCAATCAACCCTGTTGCTAGGGCAAGCGCGCGGTGCCGCTATTAGTGCGGCAGTGATACGCAATTTAACTGTAGCCGAATATACCGCACTGCAAGTAAAGCAAGCGGTTGTCGGCAACGGCCATGCGCAAAAAGAGCAAGTGCAAGAAATGGTAAAGCGCCTGCTTAACTTGCCTGCCGTGCCTAAACCAGACTCTGCAGATGCTTTGGCTTGCGCAATCTGCCAT
>JAZJZG010000206.1:1761-9881 GCA_040389995.1 Pseudomonadota bacterium
GCGGACAAGGCTTAGGTAGGCTGGCAACCGCAGGTTTTAGGGTAAAAGGTGGTAGGTTGATATGATGAGGCAAGCACTATGATTGCAAGACTTAATGGCATTTTAATTGAAAAGACACCGCCGCAGGTGGTGATAGACTGTAATGGCGTAGGTTATGAAGTCGAGGTGCCCATGAGCACCTTTTACAACTTGCCAGAACTTGGTGTCAAGGTTCAGCTGCTGATTCATTTTGTAGTACGCGAAGACGCGCAACTGCTATACGGCTTTGGCAGCGAGCAAGAGAAAAGTACCTTTAAGCAGCTGCTTAAAGTAAATGGCATAGGTGCAAAATCCGCGCTTTCTATTTTGAGTGGTGTGTCTATAGAAGACCTGGTGCAAGCAGTGAGTCTACAAGAGGTTGCCATGCTGACGCGTATTCCTGGCATAGGTAAAAAAACCGCAGAGCGTTTATTGCTGGAGCTTAAAGATAAATTCTCTACAGATGGCTTTGCTGGAATCCATGCAAACCTACCAAAATCGGCAGCTAGTGATGTACTGAATGCGCTGCTGGCGTTAGGTTACAACGAGCGTGAGGCGGCGGCGGCAATCAAACTGCTACCCAATGATATTGCGGTTGCTGAAGGTATTAGGCAGTCGCTTAAGGTATTGTCTAAATCTAGTTAGCTAATTTTATTATTTACTGTTTTTTACTTTAATTGCACTACCTGTTTCAGGGATATACAAATACTTTAATAGCACCTACTATTCAAAAAAACGTTGTTAATTAAAGCGCTGAACAATTAATGATTAAAACCGGAAGCGTAGCACTACTCGCCTTGATTTTATCTGCCCATTGGCGGCTCGCTACCGCCGAGGATATATGGCCGCCAGGGGCGTCGACTCAGCCCGTATCAGAAGACGACTATATTGGTGAGGTGCCCAAAGTGCTCACTGTTTCGAGATTATCACAGCCCTTAACTGATGCACCCTCAGCAGTCACGATCATTGATCGTGAGACTATCCGTGCTGCAGGCATTGTAGATTTGCCAGAAGTGTTTCGGTTAGTTCCTGGTTTTTATGTCGGCATTAACGCCGGCTATGTGCATAGCACTAATTATGCAGTCAGCTATCACGGCATGACATCGGCCTATTCCGGGGCGATGCAGGTGTTGATTAATGGCCGCTCGGTATATAGCCCTTTGTATGGAGGCGTGCAATGGAGTGAACTGCCAATCGCAGTAGCTGATATTGAACGTATCGAAGTCACCCGTGGCCCCAACGCCGCTAGCTATGGGGCCAATTCTTTTTTTGGCGTGATTAATATCATCACACAAAATCCTAGTGAAGTTGCCGCTAATAGCATCATCTCGACCTATGGGAATGGTCGTAACGAAGCTTTTTACCGGCATGCTGGCAAACTGAATGATTTAAGTTATCGCATCACAACCGGCTATCGCGAAGATGATGGCTTGGATAATCGTGATGATTTTAAACGCACACGCTTATTGAATGCACAGGCCGATTATCAGCTTAATGAAAGAAATAGCCTGGAGTTTGAGTTTGGGCTGGCTAATGGTGTACGTGAAGAGGGTAATCTCGATAAGGATAATATTTTATTTTTACCACGCACTAAAAAAATAGACAATCACTACGAACTGGTTCGATGGCGACATAATATTAGTGACAATAGTGATTTTTCATTACAGGCTTACCATAGCTATGACCATTCCGATGACCAGGCTACTTCTGTTAATTTACGACCACTTGTCCGGACTATAGCGCTTGAGCAAGGCAGGTCGCTTGCCCAAGCCAATGCCTTGGCTGCATCACTCTTAAGTGACAACATCACCGTCATCAACGAAGTCATCACAGAGCGCAGTGACATCGAAGCACAGCATAATTTCTCTATCGGCAAAACACTCAGGGCGGTTTGGGGCGGCAGTATCAGGCAAGATACGATGTATGCACCGCATTATTTAGGCACGGATAAGACAGATTACTTTAACTTGCAACGGATATTTGGGCATGTTGAATGGCAGGCACACGAAAAGTTAGTCTTTAATTTAGGTGCGATGGTAGAACATAATGATTTTACTGGTACGGATATTTCACCGCGTGCGAGCATCAATTTAAAATTGAGCCCTAATCATGCTGTTCGGTTCGGCGTTTCAACTGCCCTGCGCACACCTAATTATGTAGAAGAGAAATTTGATCGTAAAGTCGAGATACCTACTTCCCTGCCTAACACCACACTATTAGCACAATATTCGGCAGATCAGGGTAACCTGAATCCAGAGCATATAACTTCCAGAGAAATTGGTTATTTGGGCAAAGTTGGCAATTTTAACCTTGATGCCAGACTGTTTAATGACGACATTAAAAACTATATACGCTCGGTTTTGCGCACGGATTTCTTGGCGCCGGCTGGTTTTGTTTTAGTGAAAGGACCTAAAACGGCTCTAAATGGCGGTAATGTCGAGGTGCGAGGTTTCGAAACACAAGTCAAATGGCGCATTAGCAATGATACGCATGCCTTGGTGAATTATGCTTATGTAAGGATATATGGTGATGAGAATGTGCTGGATCGCGACCTCACGCAATCCATGCCACACAGTACTATCAGTGCTTTGCTTACACGTCGTTTAACTCCGCAGTGGGATGCCAGCATCGCCTATTATCAAGTCGGCGCCGTCGCGGCGCTAGCCGATGGTGACCCCTTGGGTTTGACCAGAAGAACCGATGTAAGGCTGGCACGCCAGTTTACTTATAGTGCTTATAAGGGTGAAGTGGCCGTTGCAATAGAAAATCTATTTAACGACCATTATCACGAGTTTGCTGACTACAACACCTTGAGAAGGCGGACAAATGTCACGGTCAGATTGGATTTTTAGGTCGAACTTTCAGTTTCTTAATATGCAAGTAATCTATTTTGTTAAGTAGCCTATATAAAAACAGATGGTTAGCGAATAAATTAGCCGGCTTTATGCTGTTGCTGGGTCTTGTTGTGCCTACTTTGACCCATGCCTATACGGGCGTCACCATCGTTTTAAGTACATCTACGCCAGTCAATCAAGAGTTCGTCGACAGCTTTAAAGATGAACTGGCCAGAACCAAAAATGTCAACTTTAGGGTGGCGGTGGTTAATCTACAAGAGGTAGATAAGCTGGTTGTAGCCGAGAATAGTGAGTTGGTGATTGCTTTAGGCGTAAAGGCGCTAGAAGCTGCCAGCAAGTTAAGGCATACCACCCCGGTACTGGGAATATTTACACCGCTACCTGCATTTAATAATTTCTTACAAAATAGTCGGCGTGATTTAGGTAATTTTAGTGCGATAGTGTTAGATCAACCCTATACGCGACAATTTTCGCTTATCAAAACGATTTTGCCTGATGCTAAAAATATTGGTGTATTGCTGGGACCCACATCATCACAATATTGGGAGCATATAAAAGATGGCAGTGAAAGAAATGGCCTGAGTGTTTTTGAGGGAAGTATTAGCCAAGAAGCTGATTTGATTCCAAAATTACAAAAATTGCTAGATTCAACCGATGCCTTAATGGCGATTCCTGACCCATTAATTTATAACCGTGAAACTGCCCAGCCTATCTTGTTCACCAGTTATCGACACTTAAAACCAGTATTCGGCTATTCACAATCGTATGTGCGTGCCGGTGCGTTAGCCGCGGTGTTTAGCAGTGCCAAGCAGCTTGCTAAACAGGCCGCAGAGATTGCCGTTAAGTCACAACCACCGCCTAATTTACTACCACCACCACAATCGCCTAAATATTTTTCAGTGATGGTGAATTATCAGGTAGCCCGCTCGCTTAGCATTTCCGTGATGGACGAAGAGGCGCTATATAAGAAACTGCTGGAATTAGAGGTGATGCAATATGAACAATATCGGCATTAAATCAAGAGTAATGCTTTTGGGTACGCTACCCGCCTTGCTATTTGTCATTATTTTAGCAGGCTATGCCACATCCAATATCTTTGACATTCTAAATCAATCATTAAGTGATCGCGGGCGTATTGTTGCCTCGCAGTTAGCGCCCGCCTCAGAATATGGTGTTATTTCTGGCAATAGGATAGTGCTGCAGCGGTTAGTGCAGCAAGTACTTACTAACGAACCCGATTTAAAGACCATACTGGTAGAGGACAACCAAGGTCAAGTGTTGGCTTTAAGTGGCCCGGAATTACCAAAAACGCTGATTTCTGCACTGCGAAGCAATAATATTCAGGAAACTAAATTAGACAACAGTCTGATTGTTACGGCGCCAATCTATCGGAGCTTAGTTGAAGTTGATGATTTTAGTGCGCCCAGTCGCAGCGATGCAAAAGATACAGATAATTCCGACCAGCTTAAAATTGGTCAAGTATATGTAGAGCTGAGTAATCAGAATTTACAAATTATTAAACGGGATTTAATTATAAAAATCAGTATCATTGGAGTATTAGGCTTAATGCTGAGTGCGTTTGTTGCCTGGCGCATTGGCCGCAATATCACTAAACCGATTCAGGAAATTGCTCATGCAGTGAATAAAGTCGGTGATGGCATTTTGGCGCAAACGATCATTGAAAATTCCAGCGGCGAATTGAAAACTTTACAAAAAGGCTTCAACTCAATGTCGACTAGCCTGAAGCAAGCCTACGACCTGATGCAAGACAGGATAGACGACGCCACTACCATGCTGCGTTATCAAGCGCAGCATGACGATTTGACCGGACTAATCAATCGGCGAGAATTTGAAATAAGATTAGGGCGTAGCTTAAATTCCGTTTATGTCAATAATGCACAACATGTATTGTGCTACCTGGATTTAGATCAATTTAAATTGGTTAACGATACTTGTGGCCATGCTGCAGGTGATGAATTGCTCAGGCAGATCAGCGTCCTGCTGGTCAATAGAATGCGAGAGAGAGATACCTTGGCACGCTTAGGCGGTGACGAATTCGGCTTGCTGATTGAAAATTGCAGCTTGATTGACGCCAGCCAGATTACCAATGCAATACTTAAGCTAATTCGAGATTATCGATTTATTTATGAAGATAAAATTTTTAACATAGGCGTAAGCATCGGTATTGTAGTCATCGACACCAGTTTCGAGAATACTAGCGAAATTATCCATGCCGCTGATTCTGCATGTTATTCAGCTAAAAAAGCCGGCCGCAATCAAAGCTTTTTGTTCAGTGCTGGTGATGTTGAGGTGAAGCAGCATAAACGGTCGGTCGAGGCGATATCCGATATTACGGATGAAATTGATGACACGCAGTTTGTGCTGTATTGCCAGCCAATTGTATCGCTGTCACCGACTGTGCCTCAGCGGCAACATTATGAAATTTTAATTAGAAAAATTAATATAGACGGCAATATTATGCTGCCTACGACGTTTATTCCGTCGGCAGAACGCTACCATTTAATGCCTAATATCGATCGATGGGTAATCAAGAATACCTTTATTGCTTACCGTGAGCTGTTAAATAAAAGCCAGGAAGCCTGTGATTATATTTTTTCAATTAATCTATCAGGCACTTCACTCGGCGATAAAAGCTTGTTAGGGTTCATCCGTGAACAGTTTTCTATCTATGCAATTCCTCCAGAACGCATATGTTTTGAAATTACCGAAACGGCAGCAATCGTTAATTTGAAAAATACCATCAGTCTTTTCACGGCGTTAAGAGGTTTAGGATGCAGTTTCGCGCTGGATGATTTTGGAAGTGGCATGTCGTCTTTCACGTATTTGAAGAATTTTGATGTGGATTATTTAAAAATCGATGGTTCTTTTGTGAAAGAAATGCATCTAAATCGTATAGATCACGCCATGGTCCGCTCAATTCACAGTGTGGCCGAGGCCATGAATATCAAAACAGTCGCTGAATTCGTCGAGAATGAAATCATATTAAATGAATTAAAAACAATAGGCGTACACTACGGTCAAGGTTTGTATCTGGGTTCCCCGGTAGAAGTTAAGACCTTAGTCGAGAATTATTCTGTATTCAATTCACACTAATCCCGATTTTTGGCCTATAACTATAATAAGAAATATATAATCTAACAGATGATAGAAACTGACCGCTTGATAGCCCCGGCTGCCGAAAGTCCTGTAGAAGAGGCATTAGAGCGCGCACTGCGTCCCAAGTTACTTGAAGAGTATGTGGGGCAAGAAAAAGCGCGCAGCCAATTAGAAATTTTCATTAATGCCGCACGTGGCCGCAGTGAGGCTTTAGATCATGTGCTGCTGTTTGGTCCGCCGGGCCTAGGTAAAACAACACTGGCGCATATTATTGCCAAAGAAATGGGTGTGAATATGCGCCAGACTTCTGGGCCGGTACTGGAGCGTGCGGGTGATCTGGCAGCTTTACTGACCAACTTAGAACCTAACGACGTACTGTTTATTGATGAAATTCACCGACTTTCACCCGTAGTAGAAGAGATTTTGTATCCGGCAATGGAAGACTATCGGCTGGATATTATGATAGGTGAAGGCCCGGCGGCGCGTAGTGTGCGTTTAGATTTGCCACCTTTCACACTAATAGGCGCCACCACCCGTGCCGGTATGCTGACTAACCCGTTACGAGACCGTTTTGGTATAGTGTCGCGGCTGGAGTTTTATACTTCAGAAGAGCTTGCCAGAATCGTGCAGCGTAGCGCAGGGTTGTTAGAGGTGGAAATGGTGGATACCGGCTCGTTAGAAATCGCCAAGCGCTCTCGTGGCACACCGCGTATCGCCAATAGATTGTTGCGTCGAGTGCGGGATTACGCCCAAGTGAAGGGTAATGGCACAGTGTCATCCGGCATCGCTGACGCGGCGTTGAAGATGCTGGATGTGGATCAGCTGGGTTTTGATGTGATGGATAGGAAGTTATTGCTAGCGGTATTAGAGAAGTTCAGCGGTGGGCCGGTTGGCTTGGATAATCTGGCTGCAGCCATAGGTGAAGAGCGCGATACCATCGAAGACGTGCTGGAACCGTATTTGATACAGCAAGGTTATTTGATGCGTACCCCACGAGGTCGTGTAGCTACCGGTTTGGCATACCAGCATTTTGGTCTGCCTATGCCGAAGCATCTAAGCAATGGCGAGGCATGGCAAGATTGAGTACCGATTTTAGTAAGCAAAAAGACTTAAGTCACGAGACATTCAATTGGCCAGTGCGTGTGTATTACGAAGACACTGACAGTGGTGGTGTGGTGTATCACGCAAACTATTTGAACTTTATGGAGCGTGCACGGACTGAGTGGTTACGTGCACTTGGTTTTGAGCAGACCATGCTTAAAAACGAGTTAGGCATAATATTTGTGGTGCATAGCATGACGATTGTATTTAAAAGCCCTGCGCTTTTTAACGATATGCTTGAAATTAAAAGCCAGCGCATAAAGCTGGGCTTTGGTAGCATGGAGTTTTTACAAATAATCGTGCGTGATGAGCAGGTGCTGCTGGAGGCGACTGTGAAGTTAGCCTGCGTAGATGCTGTGAATTTTAAGCCGGTGGCTATCCCCGAAATTGTTAGGCAAACTATGCATGGTTAAAATACCATGATTCCCGGTATGGTGATTTAGATACCAAGATTCAAATAAAAAGTGGAGTAAATATGAGTGTAAGTGTTGCCGATGATATGTCAATTTTCTCGCTGGTCGCGGGTGCCAGTTTGCCGGTGCAGTTTGTGCTGGCAGTTTTAATCATAGTCTCGCTATTTTCCTGGTGGTATATTTTCATTAAAGTCGCGACTATGAAGCGTGCAGAAACCAATGCAGAGGATTTTGAAAATGCATTTTGGACTGGGGGTGATTTGAATAAATTGTTTGAAGGCATCTCCGCTGGTCATCGTAAATCTCAGGGTATGGCGAGTATATTTGAAGCTGGCTTTAAGGAGTATGCACGCCATAAGCAACAGCCACGCATGGAAGTGTCAGATGTGATGGAAGGCTCCCGTCGTGCCATGCGCGCGTCAACAGCGCGGCCCACGGCC
Organism: Pseudomonadota bacterium; assembly: GCA_040389995.1. Taxonomy (GTDB): domain Bacteria; phylum Pseudomonadota; class Gammaproteobacteria; order Burkholderiales; family Methylophilaceae; genus Methylotenera. Next base: position 9,706 of record JAZJZG010000206.1, read on the forward strand.
CCGAAAAAATCGCCTCGGTCGCGCCGTCCGCAACTGCGAACCTTTGCTCGCTTAGGTCACAATAGCCTTCCGTCGTATCGGGCCAGGAAAAAGCATCCTGGTTCTCGGACGCATTGTTTCCGGCTTTGGGTACCCAATAAACCGAGGTATGGGTCTTCATTTTCTATCTGAGATTG
>JAZJZG010000207.1:0-15503 GCA_040389995.1 Pseudomonadota bacterium
AGATCAATACCAAGTTTCATATCTTCAACGATACTACCATTGGCGATATCTGCACTTGAAATTGTATGCCACGGGAAAGCCATACCAGTGCCCATCAACTGGCATGGCAAACCTAGCTTGGCATAACCCAGTGGCCGCACATGGTTTTTTACACACCAGGCAAATTCCGCGATTTTTGACCTTAAATCAGTCGCTTTCGCATACATTAAATCCAAGGCCTGTATCGGCCTGCCATGATGTAAAGCGTAAGCTGCAAGCGGTTTCAACCCATTGGCTGCCAGTATGCAGTCAGCATCGATAATGATCACTACATCCAATGGATTGTGGGATAGATATCGAATACCAAAATCTAGCGCAAAACCTTTTCCTCGATTGGCAGTGTCGTGCCGCTCGACCACTTCAGCGCCATTTGCAGCGGCAATCGCTCCTGTATCGTCGCTACAGTTATCGGCAACCACAATAAGACGGTCTGTTAACTTCAATTGTGGCTTAATAGAGTCAAGTGTAGCGATTATTCCTGTGGACTCATTATGCGCAGGAATCAATACAGCAATACGTGCATCATCGAAAGGCGTGACGTTATGATGAAGTTTGGGCAAACAGGCGAATATCACCTGAGTAAATACCACCAAAACTGGAACCAGCAGCGCTCCTGAGATGATTACAAGCACAAACTCAATAAAACTCATCTGGCGCTTTCACGAAACAGTGCTGCAAGTTTTTTCGCCTCGGTATCGATATCATGCCGCTCCCTAACTCTGGCGTAAGCTGCATCTCCCATAGCTTTTAACTGGCCATAAGAGGCCGCAAGTAAGTCTTCGATAGCCGCTGTAAGCGCGGTAACCGAGCCTGCTGGAATCAACCAGCCATTCTTACCATCAATGACCAACTCAGGAATCCCCGCAACATAGGTGCTAATGACTGGGCGTTTAAGTGCCATCGCCTCCATAATGACTACCGGCAAACCTTCAGCAAAGCTTGGCAGCACCATGGCATGTGATGCTACTATTTCTTCCCGCACCTGCTTGCTGCTGATCCAACCGGTGATTCTTATATTCGCACCAAGACCATAAGCTTTGATCATATTTTCGACCTCGGCACGCATTTCTCCGTCACCAGCAAGCACTAGCTCAAATATCAACCCTTTTTCTTTCAGATTTCGACATGCTTCAAGTAGTAATAGCTGCCCTTTTTGCTCGCATAACCTGCCAACACACACCAGTCGCGCTACTTGAGGTAAAGCTGTTTTTTCAGATACTGGAGTAGATTTGCCATCGTAAAATGATTGCTCTAGCCCACAATGAATGATTTTTACCTTAGACCAACATTCATGCGCTAACCAGCGAAATAGCTGGCTACGACCATAAGAACTGATGGCAACCACAAAGGCCGCATGCTGGATTTTTTCTGCAAGCTTAAGTGCTTGCGGCTTATCAAACTCTTCTGGACCATGCACCGTGAAGCTATAAGGCGGCCCACCCAAAGCATGAGCCAGCATGACGACCTCTGCCGAATTACTGCCAAAATGGGCATGTACATGCTTGGCACCAAAAGCCTTCATCCACGTAGCCACTTTGCAAGCTTCTGCAAAGTAAATAAAGTGATAAGGTAAAGGCCGGTCTGCGTGCCAACCCATTTTCAACGCCAATTTTAAAGCTCGGAAAAACTGTAATGGACTCGAGACCAGCGTTTTAATAACAGCTATCAGTATACTGACCATCCCGCCGTCTAGCACATACTGGGTGTTGGAACGCTCACTTAAATCATCCGCATCCACTAAATCATCTCTCAAGCCTCTAAGTGCAATACGCTGAACAGTGAGGCCTAAACGCTCCAATGCTAGAATTTCACGTCGAATAAAACTATGACTGACTTTGGGATATTGATTTATAAAATAGGCAATGCGCATCAATTCTCACTTAAATAATTATTTTTACTGGTCGTTACTTTCGCCAAACATTTCGACAGGCATTTTAACCTGCCAATACTAAACCTTCTGGGAAACTGCACAACACTACCCAATTTCATCTATCTTAATAACTGCACTAACCGACGTAGTTAAATTAACCTTTTGCTCTCATTTATATTCAATTAATTGTATAGCTCTGCCAAATAAGCACTGATAATAGAACCTAAGCTGACCACACATTTCAGCAAACTTACCAAGCACATTAAAGCTAGCAATCGCCCACGGATGTGGCTTTAATTCCTTTTTATTTTTAAGTGCCAGACGGCATAGCTGCAATGGATAAATGAGCGCAGCTAATAAACCATATGGCCAACAAAAAATCCCAGCCAAAATTATGATGGTGGGTATGGCTAAGCCCCAGATTAGAGCACGCCTTGACTCTTTCACCCAATGCCGTTCTGGTAGAGCACCGTGCAAATAAGCGCCCTCGGCAAATGCATAGCCGCCACGTATATTTCGCTTCCACCATTGGCTGAATTTGGTCATCGCAGCGTCATGCAATACCATTTCTGCATCCAGTCGCCATATTTTCCAACCAGCCGAACGTAATCTAACACACAGCTCAGGCTCCTCACCTGCAATCAATTGATTACGAAAACCACCAACACTTTGAAAAGCCAGCGTGCGAATCAATGTATTTCCACCACTTGCTTTCGTTTCACCGATTGGAGTATTCCATTCTATATCGCACATTAAGTTGAAAACGGATTGTTCCGGATATCTTTCACGGCAGCGCCCACTGACTACAGCTACATTTTGATGCATATCCAGAAAATCAACACCTTTACTGACCCAATCCGATATTACTTCACAGTCACCGTCAACAAATTGTACATACTCAAGCATAGATGAGCTCTGCATAAGATACTGAAACCCAGCATTTCTTGCCCTTGCAGCCGTAAAGGGGAGTTTCATATCAAGCGCCAAAGTTTCGACACCTAATCTAGCTGCCTCACCCATGGAATTATCGGTCGATCCGGAATCCACGTACACGACCACATAACCTTGTCCTGACAACGACTGAAGACAGCGTACTAATCGCTGTCCTTCGTTGCGGCCAATTACTACTATGCCAACTTTAGACTGGGTGATCAAAAAAATTTCCTTATTTACTAATCACGTATTTACATGACGGCTAAAAATTTAATCATGATTTATTCGCAGAGATATTTAAAAAAATAATTGATTAATATCATTAAGGTATTTTCCATATTTCTCCATTTAAAATCGCACGAAGATCACCCCACAAGAGATCAAATGAATAATACTTAGGATCCCGCAACGTACCTTGTGCACCTAACTTCAAAAAGCGCCGAACCAAGAAAGTAAATCGACCAATAGACCACAATAGATCAGCTAAGATTAACCCTAAGATACCATAATGTTTAACGAAATAGCGTCTACGTGAGTTATACCAGTAAGCAGGGCGACGCTGGGTGCTTTTAATGCCGGTAGATACGCCTTCAATATGCATGACTATTGACTCTGGCACATACCAGGTTTGCCATCCTGCGCGGGCTGCTCTGAAAAAAAAGTCCACTTCTTCAAAATACAAGAAGAATCCTTCATCCATAAATCCAATATCTTCAATCACCTTACGCCTGATAATCATGCTGGATCCAGAAACCCAATCACAAGCATACGCATCATCACGTAAGGGCGGTGTTACCTCGTAGCTTGACAGCATGCGAGTCAATGCTCCCAGTCGAGCACCATCAAGCAATTCACTGAACGGGGAATGAAATTTATGAGCCGAGCACTCTATACCGCCATCTACGTTTTCCAGCCGGCTCCCGGCTATTCCTACATGAGGATGCGTCTCCATGAAAGTGACCAGTTCTTCAATAGCATTCTGCCGTACTAGAGAGTCTGGGTTCAAAAGCAGTAAGTAATCCACTTGATTAGATAACAACGCCTGAGAAAATCCAACATTATTGCCAAAAGCAAACCCACCATTGCGGCTCATTGGAGTAATGCTTACCCAGTGAGACCAGCCTTCTGACTGAATGGCTGATAGGATTGCTTCTTCTGAACCATCTCCAGAAGCATTATCGACAATCATAACCCATCCGCCTCCCAATGCCTCTTTCTGTACAGCAATGGCACGCAGAGACTCAATCACTAAATTGGCTGTACGGTAATTAACAGTGATTATCCAGATAACGGGATTTTTATTCAAATAACCTCCAACACTTAATCTTGCACTCCAAGTAAAATTTAAGGGGCACAGTACTAATACCATGCGCAATTTTCAACAGCAATTTACATGCCAGCTTTAACAGCCTCGTACGCCATTATAAATAATTTTGAAAAGCCGTATCCTAATAACAGCGCAGGTAAAGTAATCAACTCAAGTTTCCAGTTAAGTAAGCCTAACTGCTTCATAAGATACCAAGTCAAAGGAACTGTAAATAAAAGCGCCAAAGCTATCACGTACAGTGCGCCATCCATACCAAAATAATGGTAGGCAGGTATTAGCAAGGCAAATAAAGCAATCAACTGCACCACATTCATCGGTACAATAAATTTAGGTTTACCCACCGCCAGGTAGCATTGTTCCGCAAGAATAACTCTCGACCCGATGAGCCCGATTGATAATATTTCAACCATGTGCCTTGCACTTTCGTAGCGGCTGTCATAAAGCACCTCGATTACAATATAACCGGCATTGTATAAAAATGCACAAAGGAATAGCGCCAACACATCAAAGGGTAAACGGAATTTGTAATAAACCTTAATTAATTCATCTGGTCGTTCTCTATGTACTTTGCTAAACACTGGGAAAGCGACTGCAGAAGCCCATCTGGACATAATCTCTTGCAGTGCATTCGTCATAAAAATTGCAATAGTGTAAATACCGAGTAGATGAGAGCCAATCAAGCCAGCCAAAATCAATTTATCACTACTTCTAACAAAAAATCCCATGATAGTTGTTAGAAAAATCCACTTACCATACGAAAACAGCTCCTTAATGGCACGCGCCTCCCAGGAAAATTTATTATTAACTCCTGGCAGAGCAACGTGGCTGAGGATAGTTTTTGCTATTGTTGACACTAAGGAGCCAAAAACAAGCGCCCAGATGGATTGCTTAACTGCGGCAAAAACAATCATGGTTAGCAACCCCAATATCTGGGTTCCCAGAGAAATCATGGTCAATTTTCCAAGTTCCATGTGGCGGCTGGCACTTGCTAGCTTCGTAGACTCAAAAGCACTAATTATTGAAGTAGTTGAAAGAACAGCGATAATAATTGGCAAGCTGTGGTCGGCGTAAGCGCTGCTGACTGGAATCAATCCAAAGTGATTAGCCACATAAAGCGCCACACTTAAACTCAACGCCAACAGAAATACCACCGAACCACGAAGAATTTGCATTACCCAGGCAGTATCTAGAAAGACTCTTTCATCGCCACGGGTACTCTGGGTAATGTTATGCTCAATACCAAAATAGGAGCATAGATATAGCCCCATAATCACGGTGTTAGCTACCGCCATCACGCCGAACATCTCAGGCACTAGCAATCTTGTCATAATTAAATTATTGACTAAGCGCAAAGCTTGCCCAGCTATCTGGCCGCCAAAAACCCATGCACTGGAGCGAATAATAAGGTGGCGAACTGATTGAGCTGAATTATCATTGATCATAAGGTTAGGCTAGAGTTAAGATACGCCTGCTGGATTTGAGGTAATACTTACTATTTTAGGAGGAGATTTTTGCAGTGCGTAAATACTTCGAAACCTTTCAACAAGACTCTCGCTAATCGGCTGCTGGCAGTGCAGGTAGACTTTAGTTAATCCGCTAAAACCCATTTCGCGATAACGGGTTAATATATCCTCATCACTTTTCCCATCGGGTATGCCAAGGTGCAATGTAAGCTTGCCATACTCTACAGCAAAAAGTGGTGCATTCCAAAGAAACTGTGCCGTGCCCTTACGTGGTAATCGAACATAGAAATAACCATGATTACCTAATGTATCAAGCACTCCTTTTCGACGCCTTTTCCAATGCAGCAAGCCTCCATCTGGGCATGCGAGGCTCATGCCGAGGTCATAGTAATCAAATCCATTCCCGATCGCCCATTCAAGTGCAAGATAAGTATTAATAGCGTTGACTTCATTCAATCGCTTACGGTCAGAAAAAACTGCTTGGGGATAGCCAAACCGGAATGAACTCCAGTAGCGCTTTCCCGTCCGCATAAAGCCGCGTCCGAGATTGCACGCCACCGCTTCGTCGCCTAGGTAGACAACATCCAGTCTACCGAATTGTGGCTGAGCAAACTTATGGACATTATTCCGCTCTATTTGTACGGCACTATTGTCATGTCTTGCCGTAGCATAGGGTCTAAGCATAGCTTGGTCGATATGATCGATATCAGCAGCAGCTAATACTTGTCGAGTGCTAAAGTTTGCTCGCAGATTACGAAGTCTGCGTAAATTGGCATCATAACTCGCTGTAATCTCACTCAATGGCCTCCTAAGGGGCACTACTGTGCTAAGGGTTTGAGGCACACATATAGCTCTCGGTATAGGTATCTCACATACGAATGCCATCTGCGAAGACCAATTATCCCCAACTTGCATCATATCGACATCATCGCTGCCGCCTAGAAGCGCCATCGCCTGTTTCCGTTTCTCTTTTCGACCTGCGTAGAGAATGCTATGCATACTGTCATCTAGATGAGTAAGTTTGACTATCTCCCAGTTCCACAAACACGCCTTACCACATAGCTCTCTTACATGAGTATTGACCTTTCTTAGCTCAAACCGCATAGAAGGCGAAATCATATCTCTGACTATTGTAAATAAAGTTTTTTTCATTCTTGCATTTTATATTTATATTTAGCTCAAACTAACAGTCATTTTTAGCACCCCTATTATGCAATAGCTTAACACTTTTAAACAAAAATTTTGCCAACCTCAATTGCGAATACGATTGATTCAAGTTCAAACCACCTTGCATACATGCTAGAATCATGGCAAGAATTTGAAATGCTTTAATCAAGGCCTTAATATATTTAGGTGTCATAACCTCATTAAGATAATAGTACGAGAAACTTAGGCAATGGTAAGATGGATAAAGTGTGTACGCCTCTTTGATTATTCACACATCCAATCATCCGATGTGAAAATGAAAATATCCAAGCTAATTTAGGAGTAAACGTGCTATTTAAAGATTGTATTTGGCTTTGGAATGTATCTAAACAAGTCTGTGCGGAACGCTCTACCAATGCTCTGAAAAACATAAGGCACAGGCTCGTGTTTATGGTCAAGGCTGCACGAGTGTCTGGTTCGCTCAAGCCCTTCCTAACAGCCACAGAAGGTAGCGCAATCAACAAATTAATCGCACAACGTCCAGAAACCGTTGGTGCGATAGTATGGCCTTATCAATGCCTCACTTGGGATGCTAAAACCCGACTGGGTCGCATAGAAGATCATTACAGCGTCATCGAAGGCCTATCGCCTAAAATTGATTTTCCTGTCAATGGGGCACTGAAGCTGCTCCATCTGGGTGACACGTATGAAAACCTTCACGTAGTACTTGATCAGCCCATATGGTTCATGCGTGAAGGCCAACTTGTTCTCAATCTCTTTTTAGATAATGTTCGAATTTTTTCACTGGCATTTTCGTTTGTGCATGAATCAGGCAACGTTGTAGCCTACGTTGGTGCAATGCAAGGCAGGAACATCGACGGGCTACTTGACACCTACCGTGAAATAACAAAAGTCATGCACGGCATGCGTCCGCGAGACTTTTTATTCGAATTATTCAGGGCATTCTGCCGTGCTGTAGGTGTATCGAAGATTTTTGCAGTTTCAGATGCAAGCAGGCATCATCGGAGCAGTTACTTCGGCAAAAAACTAGATAAAGGAGAACTCACACTCAATTACGATGAAATATGGCTAGAAAGAGGTGGCATTCAAATGGCCGCGGATTACTTTGAGTTTAGTATGCACTCTCAGATGAAAAATCTAGAGGAAGTGCCTTCAAAAAAACGTGCGATGTATCGGCGACGTTATGAATTCCTTGAGGCAACCGAAGCACGAATGCAAGATGTATGCATTCACATGAATAATGACCATTTGTTGGAGTGCCCATTTCAGAGCCTCTAATCAATTAGTAAGTTTAATTTGCATAGACACTCGAACTAGGGAGGATAAAAGCAATGACTAAATCAACATCTCAATTATTTAGCATCATTGACACAGACTTTTCCTCACAAAGAAAATGTTCGAAATGGAGTCTTCTTCCAGTAAAAGACTTCCTGCGAAGGAAAGTATTTCGCAAAGTACCGATTAATTTAGAAAGTGTAGCTGAGCAAACTTGGGAACTCGCACCGAGCGAGACCTCTATAACACCGCCAGCCTATTTTTTGCCTAACCAACTTGAACGCATCACGTCTTGGCTTGAATCTGGAAATCCGTGGGTTCAAATGGCAGGCGGCATCAAAGTCACGCATACATCAACGCGCGGATTCTTATTAAAAAATGCTTGGTTGATTGACGGCGTTCTATACAAGAACACTGCCTGTTCTTACCTGCACCCTCGTTCTAGACGCTGGCCTCCACAACTGCATGTTAAAAATGAGATAGATCGTGGCGCTGTATTTTGTAGTGAAACAGGAAACAGATACTTCGCCCATTGGTTAATGGATGATTGTTTAATGTACCCTCTAGCGGCAGCTGAAGGGATTCCGGTTACGACAAACCAACCCGTAGGTCGTCACGTTCCTGCCTACGAGAACTGGTTAGACATGACGCCAACACGTCTTAACAATGCTTTTTTTAAAGAGCTGGTAATTTTCTCCGACCGTGGCCAAAACCAGCACAGACATGCTCGCTTTAACGCCATACATGAAAAACTACTTTCCCATGTGAATATCCAGCCTCATCCAGGCGTTTTCATCTTGCGGGGTAATGACGGGAGTAAAAGACATCTAATCAATGAAATGGCTCTGGCTGAATATATGCACGCAAAACGTGGTTTTCGCATTCTAGATATCACTAAAGCCGATGTAGCCAATATCGTCGCCACTTGTGCTGGTGCACAAGTGGTTATGGGTGTAGAGGGCAGCCAGCTCATTCATGGCATTTTAACTCTTCCACCAGGCGGCGCCATTCTGACACTGCAACCACCCAACAGATTTGTTGATTCATATAAGCTAATGACAGACAGAGATCGCCAGCATTTCGGGTTCGTGGTCGGAATCGCTGAAGCAGATGGTTTTCGTATAGATCCAAATGAAGTTGAACGTACCCTTGATCTATTTCCAAAATTGCCTGATTAATTAAGCTGTAAACGAATGTAGCCTAAGGTGCCCATATAGCAAAGTTCACTGTTTGATGAAGAACAGCTACATCAACTGCACACAATGCTATAACTCACCTGTCACAGCCTGAAGCCGCGGAAAAATCGGGCTCGCCAGCACAAAAAGCCATACGACAAGTACAAAAGGAGATGTCAGCGCAGGCATCCCAAAAGGTTCCAAGGCTGCCGACATGGCAGCGAACATGACCGTCGTCGTAATCACGGCAAATAACCCGTAAACCATCGAAGCTATATTCGGCACGAAGAACACACTACCAAGCGCAATAGCGGTAAGTGCAGCGTTAAACCCAAATGCACCGGAATGAATCGCTGGTTCGGCAGCGCCCATGCCCCACGCGACCAGTAGCCCTATGAGCGAGCCCAGAAACGCCGAGATGCATGCTAGCCGCGAGCCAATCAACAACCCGACTATAAACAAAACTCCAGTAATAACATTACCTTGAAAGAATACCTGCGCAACACCGTTAAAGATGCCTTCAACTACCGTTAAGCTGGTCACGATACCTTCAACGGTTGCCGCTTTAGGGAGCCCTGCGGTCGGCAGAACACCTGTCGTATGTAGCCGACCAAGGCGTGCGCAGGCCATGACAAAAAACAACGTTGTGAAAACAAAAGGTGCCGTGAGTGTGGGCATCTTCCAAACTTTTAAGAGATTAAGTAAAGCTGCCATTATGATGCTTGTGCAAGCGGCAGCTAGAGCAACATAGCTCCATGTCAAAATGCTTGGTTCAAGAAAATAGAGTAATGCGATAGCGACGAGTGCGCCATTGAAACCAAAGAGTCCGGCACGCACATCAAAGCGATTAGCCCCAAGTAATACAGCGGTCGCAGTGCTCAAAATCGTTCCGAATAGAGCCGCCCAGCCAAAAAGTAATGAGTTGTAAAAAATCCCAAACAAAAATACCAGACCTGTGTAACTATTGTTTTGCAACATCACCTGCCCAATACCACGCAGCACTGCATCCAAAAAACCTAGCAGGCGTTGCAAAGGAGCATCGCCCTCTATGACCAGCCCTGTCGAAGAGACCTGCATGGGAATAGCGGCAAGCGCAGTACGGATATTTATAAATTTCATGAATATTCCCTTATGTAGCACACCTAATTTTGAAGTTAAAATTACAAACCATCATAAACAACTTATTTGCACGAGCGACACGACTGCAATAGACGTAAAAAAAGCCTAGTAAGTTGAGTTTACTAGGCTTTCGATACTTTTTGATACTAGATGAAACATAGATTTGGTGGAGCTGGGGGGGAATCGAACCCTCGGTGATTATAAATAAATCAATCACTTGCATTTACCTTGTGTCCTATTTGTGCCAAATGCGAAATAATTTTCGATCCAGCTTGATTATCAACTTCAGGGATATACCGTCCGTATCTTTTACGGATCATACCCCAGTCTTTATGACCCATTTGCTGAGCTACCCACATAGGATTCTCTCCAGCACTAAGCAATGTACTCGCGTATGAGTGACGCAATTGGTATGGAATACGATATAAGACCCCTGCTTTCTTTAAAGCTGGTTGCCACATCGTTTTTCTGATCTGTCCGTCAGTTTCCCATGGGGTATTAGTTCTGGGATTATGAAAAATTCTTCCGTCAGCTAAAAAGCTATATTGTTTTTGATCTATTAAAGCTTCTAGAGCTGGCGGTAATATCTTAACGTCGCGCTCACCTGATTTGGTTTTTGGTACTTTAGTAATTTTATTCACACATGCGCGTCTAACTCTTATATAGCCTTTGATCCAATCAATATCACCCCACTCTAGCGCAATTAATTCTGATGTTCTTAATCCAGTCCATAGAGCAAACTGAACTAAGTTTTTACCTTGTTGTGGAAGTGTCTTATATATCGCTGCTATTTCTGTAGGAGTAAATGGCTGAGGATCATCAAACTTAACGCTGAGGTTACTAATCCTAGTTACTGGATTACGATCTATTAGCCCATCAGCATGTGCATCATTCATGATGGTGCGAAGTGGAATCAAAACATTATTGATACGTTTATTTGATATTTCTAGCGTGCTGATCCACTTACGAATCTCAGTAGAAGTTACATCAACTAGCCGTAAATGCCCAAAAGTTGGTTTTAGGTGGTATTCAATCGCGCTTTTATAATTGCGCCATGTACTAACAGCACATGATTTTCGAGTGGCTTGCAAGTAATCATCAAATGCACGTGCTACTGTCTTATTTGATGTGTTAGAACCGAGCAATGCATTTTTACTTTGTGGAAAATGTTTCGAGTAAGTAAATATACCCTTTTCTATCTCTAGCTCTATTGCTGCCTTTAAACGTGAGGCATACATAAAGTTTGCTTTTGTGGGTTCCAGCCTCAATGTTTCACGGCATCTAATCCCGTGATACTGAAAGCTGATTTGAATACTTTGACCTCTCTGGGTTACACCTAACTTTCTATCCATTTTTGTATCTCCTGCAAGTTACAGTGAATACGTCCATCAGGTGACTTTTTCCAGTGGATTCCTTTAAGCCAAACACCTTTACTAATTTTGGCTCTAATAGCGTAGATTGAGTAACCAACAAGTGGGCTTATTTCTGTAAGTAACATCCATTTCATAATAACTATCCTAAAGGTTTTTCAAGTGCCTTTATTATTGATTATTTAAAAAGGGGTTGTCAAGTACCGTCTTAATCTATATCTCTTCTATTTACAATTTTTGTATCACCACTGACGACTTTCCAGAAGTTACTTAGAGTCTTTGCAATACTGTAGCCCATGCTACGGCTTGCTGCTGGTGTTTCATCTGGAAAAAATGTACGAGCATCAATGCCTAAAATTTGTTCGTATTTTTTGAATGTTCTTTTACTATGAATTATTGCTAATGGTTTCCAACCTAACTGGATCCCTAACTTTAAAAAACCAAGTGCAGTTTCTAGTTCATCACCCATGCCTTTGAATCTGGCCATTGCGTCTAATTCAATGTCTTGAATTTTCTTCAACTCCTCTATTGATAGGGATCTCAGCTTAGATCTGTTATCTGCTATACGTATTTCTTCTTTAGTCATGATCTATCCTTTTTTGATAGTTTAACAATACATGACTAGGGGATATTGAACAACCCTTATTTGATAGGTTGGATTTGTGATTGTTTGGTTATATTTAGTCTCATATTGAGACTAAAGTGCAGTATTACATATACGCACTTTTAAGATTGATGGGCTCTGGATTCGCGCTCTCCCCTACTTTTTGCGGGCGGGCGCTTGCGCGTCCGTCCTCAAAAGCAGGTACCCGTCGCGCCGCGGTGTCGCGTCCAGCTAATCTAACATTCACTAGATGTGTTGCGTTTTGGTCTATAAGGAGTTGATAAATAATTCACCGTTTATAGACAATTGGACACAATACAACCAACTAAACAATTAGCTAGCGGCTTGTGGCTCAACAGCTGTTGGAGTTACACTGACGGGAAATCTTAAAGTTTTATCTACATTGTTATCTAATATAAATTCAACATTAAGCGGAGTTGGTAAAACAATTACTAAACTTCCAAGCATTAATATGCTTCGAGTACGCTTTAGATCTTGAAAATCAACAGATAAAGGAAAGTTTCCTAGTTCCTGACTGTCTTGAGAAATTCGAATCCGAGCCTCTGGTGTAGGACTATCCTCACCATCTCGTTCCATCGTCCATAATACTGAAAAATTTTGAACGAGAAAGGGTAAACCAGGGCTGTTAAATTCTTCATATATATCTATTGCAGACAATTGAGAGCTATTAACATCTTGAATTATTTTGGAAGCACAAAGTGTAACTGTTGTGTTATACATATCAACCCTAGAATTTTGACAATGACACAGAAGAAGGTGGGGACGTATTAGATGTCTCGATGCGTTTTACGCTAGGAAGTGAGTTGGCTAAGCTTATCGAGACAGGTATATTTGCTGAACGTTGGACAAGCACAGTTGAAGCTAATCGACCTTTTGCTACATGTACATTAGGATAGTAAGCTTGCATTTCTGCAACAATCTGAGCGCCAAGGTTTATTTTTTCTGGACGGCAAACTTTAAGAATTAAAGTTCTTTCCTTGATACCATGAAATGATATTGCGCCAAGAATTGAATATGCAAAAGCTAAATCGAGATTGGTATCCAATTTGCTAGAAAAGATGCGATTTGCAAGAGATTCTATACTCCCTACTGATAACTCACGTGCTAAGCGTTGAACGCTTGCATTTTGACGTAGTTTGCGAAGCAGGTATGCTCCTGTGTTTGCAAAAATCGCAAAATAAAGTATTTCGTCTATTTCATGTTCGGATAAGGTCATTTGTACACCATTCTAAATTCGTATATATCGCACCATGAATGGATAAGGGCAGTCGTTGCCGCGATGAATATATTCCCGACCACTACCCCACTTACTAATTACTAAAGGGTTATACATATTAGTAGCAGAAGGTGGTTCAATTACTATCCCAGAATGGATAATATCACCTTCCTCTTGGTAAAGGATAAAGTCACCTTCTAACACGTTCTCTAGGGTAACATCAATATAACTGTCTTCAGTAATGATTTTTTGAACTTCGTTAGCACTAAATATGCGCGTTCTGCGAGATGCAAATACCATCCCGTGACAATTATAACGACCAGACATCTTAGCGCGAGGTTTCGCGCTAAGATGTCTTTTTGCAAATACACTATCCCAGTGCTGATCTGCTAGGTCTGGAGTACAGGGATGCTGTACGTTATCAATGGAGTTCCCCTGTGATGTTGCTAGCGGGATTGTTGTTCCTTGACCAATCTGAAGTATCAAGATAAAAATCCATGCATATTATTATTTTAGTTAATAGTACATTGCTATAAAGTGAGCGGTCAAGATAATGGGTCTAATTCATTAGTTATATCATCGAGTTAATGCTCAATACTAGGCTTGTCTATTTGTATCGAAATAGATAGGAGTTCCAATAGCCCATTCAGGAATTTGCGCAATTGCTTCAGGACGAAGGACTCTGACAAGTAGAATGATATTGTCAGGCTTTGAAGGCTGACGAATGGCAATATCAATGCCCTGTTTTAAAAACTCAGAGCGATAACGATAGAAAGATGCTTTAGGGTACATAGCCCGAAGATCCTCGCCTTCTTTCCATAGCTTATAAACAGCAATTAGGCGCGCTGGAAGCCCTGCTAAATCAATTGGGGTAATACTGAACTGTTCAGACATATTTAAGCTCTCTATGTACTTTATCAGTAGTTCTATGGGGGTTGATTCGCTCCATTGTTGCGCAACCGATAGATTCTTTTCTTTTAGCTGAATACTTCTAAGAGTTAACTCACCTCTTAACTTATTATCTGCGTATTCAATTAGGTTGTCACGTAGTTCGATTTCATCGGGTAATTTATGATTTCGTGCTTCAATTTCATCACCTTTAGCATAAAACTTAACAGACCAGCGTCTAGAGTTTTTACCAAAATATAGTGTTCCACCAGTCATAATAGGGCGACCATGACGGCTTTTAGATTGCATTTCAGCAGCTCTTAACCAAGCTCTTACATCTGCTCTACGTGGTAAATCCCACATAGCGGTGCAATCCACTCTCTTTAATTCATATAAACCAGTTTTCCAAGCTTGTATATCTAGATCAGTAGGTGATAAGTTTAGAATTGGAGTAAGTTTGTGCATCACAGCTTCAACCAATCCAATTAGATTGTCTGATCCGAAGATATTATGACCTTGAAGCCATTTTGCTAGATTACCATCTAAGAAAATATGATTTGGATCTAGTGATTTAATATTTAAGCTAGATTCGTATGATCCACGAATTTGTTGTTTCTTCTCGACACGCCAATCAATTTCACCGTCTAAACTAACTGAGGTAACGAAGCCACCAAATATCATTTCTTCATGGTGACAAGGAATAATTGCTGTTATCCAGTCGATCATATTTGACCGCCAGATCTTGTGCCCGATTTGTGCCCAAATGTGTCCGATTTGTGCCTAAATCCAGACAAAAAAAGACCACTCCAGATGAAGTGGTCTAATTTTAAAATCGTCTGAAAGCAAGCACTGGTGCTAGTTTCCATTAGTCTAGAGTAGTCTAGCTTAACGATCAATTTGGTGGAGCTGGGGGGAATCGAACCCCCGTCCGCAAATCCTCCACAGACAGTTCTACATACTTAGCCTGGTTGTTTAATTTAATCTTGCATGCACCAACCGACAAGCATCTGCAAGACGAGTTACCTAAAGGTTAATG
>JAZJZG010000207.1:15513-21179 GCA_040389995.1 Pseudomonadota bacterium
AAGTATTAAGTAACCCAATACAACACGTATCCCGTGTATATGACACTGCGATGGGTTTCCCCAATCCAACCCACGGGAGAGCTGGTGCAGCGTCCAACCGGTCTTAAGCGGCTAGAGAGTAAGTTTCGTCGTTTGCGACTATACTTGTTTCAGTTGTATTTACGAGGTAGCTGAGCCTCGGTATGCCCTGCACTGCTTTGTAACCCACGTCGAAACCTGGTCAGCCCCAAAACAGAATTCAATTATACGCCTTTCGCGTGTGAATAATGTGCTTTCACTCAGAATAATGACCTTAAGGTCATATATTCTGTGGGGAAAACCCCCTGCGGTCTTAAGAATTATTAATAGCCCCTCTTAAAAATGAACCAATAAAGCGTTATTTGTTGTGCGCCCGCATAATGCGCCCTTTTTCACGCTCCCAATCACGTTCTTTTTCAGTATCGCGTTTATCGTGCTGTTTTTTACCTTTCGCCAAGCCAATTTGTACTTTTACGCGGCCTTTTGAAAAGTGCATATCTAGTGGCACCAGTGTATAGCCGGCGCGGTCAACCTTGGCAATCAGTTTTATGATTTCTTCATTATGTAGCAATAACTTACGCGTTCTAATCGAATCAGGTCGCACGTGCGTAGAAGCAGCACCTAAAGGAGTAACATGACAGCCGATCAAGTAAATCTCACCGCGCTGAATAATCACGTAAGCTTCTTTAATGTTGATACGGTTATCTCGTATCGCTTTGACTTCCCAGCCTTCTAAAACAATCCCTGCCTCATACTTATCTTCAATAAAATAATCGAAAAAGGCTTTTTTATTTTGTGCAATGCTCATGATGACTACAAATGGCTTAAAATTAGCATTTTACTCTACTTCATCCATTCATTTTCAACTCTACAAATTGAGTGAATGTGAGAGATAGTGCAATCCAAGACTATGCAGTCTGTGGTACATACAAAAAACGATTAAAAACATATGGCACAAGTACAGAAAACCGTGTTAATCAACCATTCGGCCAGCCGCATGTTTGCGCTGGTGGACGACGTAAAAAAATACCCTGAATTTTTACCCTGGTGTGGCGGCGTTGATTTAATTAAGCAAGATGGAGCATCAACTATCGCGACCTTACATATTGCCTATCATGGGTTACACCAAAAATTCACTACCGAAAATCATAAAACGGAGCCGAATTTAATGGAAATTCAATTAAAAGACGGCCCATTTAAACACCTTGAAGGTGTTTGGCGCTTTATAGAGTTGAGTGACGAAGCTTGTAAGATTGAATTCAGGCTTAACTATGAGTTTGCCAATGGTTTTTTGGAAAAAATTATTGTATTCAATCATATCGCTAATACTTTTGTAGATGGCTTTGTGCATCGGGCTGATGTTGTTTATAAAAACAATTGAAATAATTAAGCATCGCATGCACTAGGAATTGTCAATGGAAACGGGTCATTCAGAACAGGTAAATCAAACTGAGATCATTGTAGAAGTTGCTTACGCCTTAGCTACCGAGCAAGTCATCATACCGATTAAAGTGCGTAAAGACATTACTGCGGAACAAGCGATTAACGCTTCAGGTATATTACATAAATTCCCGGAAATTGATTTAAGCATCAACAAAATTGGGATTTTTGGCAAGCTATCAAAACTAGATGCACCCTTACACCATTTAGATCGCGTGGAAATCTATCGTCCACTCATTGCAGACCCTAAAGCTGTGCGCAAACAGCGCGCTGCAGATGGAAAATTAATGAAAAAAGGTGGTGGAGATTCACCGCCTGTGGTTTAACTTACATTGATAGCTTTTTACTGATCACAATATTTATCAACGTCAGCCTGTGAATCAGTTTTACCTTTGCTGATATCGGCATCGCCTAAATACTCACGCTCACCTTTGTCGTTTGTTCTCATCAGCCGGCCACCAACAGTATAGGTTTTAAGATTTGCTTGTGCAGCCTTACAATTCTCTTCTTTAAGTTTTAATTCTGCCTGCTTTGCTTCATCTGTTTTTTTTGCTGTTTCGGCATCCCTTGCACGCTTCGCAGCGGCATCGTCTTTACTCAGTGGTGCATCGTGTGCACCAGGTTTACCTCCGGCGACTTTCTCTTTCTCCCTATCAATCGCTTTTTGCTTATTTGCAGCACTAGTTGCATCACCGTCCACAGCTGTTAAAGGTGCTTGCCCGGTAGGTTTGGGTATTTTTTTACCCAACAATGCCTCTTGTTTTACATTAGATGGTGGCGGCACATCACTATAGCGAACGTTACCGTCTTTATCTCTCCATTTGTAAATCTCGGCACCAGCAGCACTAGCCATTGTAGGCAAGGCAATCAAACACAATAAGAGCACTCGTAAATTCATCATTAAACCTTTATTTTCAATGTGTCTCGCAATCATGGCTAATAGTATTGCTAGTTAAATTTTCCAGCAAGCATTTTTAGCGCCAAGCGCTATAAGGACACTACTCACCACACGCCAAAGCGCTTAAATTCTAGCAAATTAATGGTAAACGTAACAATTAAAGAAGGATATGCCGGCATTTTTCATTTTTTACAGCTACAACTATCGCGCCTTGCGCCTTAAATCTGTATAATTTCGTTTTGGATGGAAGGATTTACGCATGCGTTTATTGCAACAAGCTCTCACTTTTGACGATGTCTTATTAGTTCCCGCATACTCAAATGTGCTACCACGCGAGGTTTCACTCGCCACTCAACTCACTCGCAACATACAACTGAACATCCCGCTTTTATCGGCCGCGATGGATACAGTGACCGAGGCACCGTTAGCCATTGCACTGGCGCAAGAAGGCGGGTTAGGCTTCATTCATAAAAATATGACGGCGATGAAACAAGCGGCACATGTTGCTCGCGTTAAGCGTTTTGAGTCTGGGGTGGTCAACGACCCTATTACCATTCAAAGCCATATGAAAGTGCGCGATGTACTTGAACTGACGCACATGCACAAGATCTCCGGCATACCTGTAGTAGATAACGGCAAAATTGTTGGTATTGTCACCAATAGAGATTTACGCTTTGAAACGAATCTAGACCAGCCGATTAAAAATATCATGACCCCTAGAGATAGGCTAGTGACTGTGCGTGAAGGCGCTGCCAAAGAAGATGTTATTCGCCTGCTGCATCAACATCGCCTTGAACGCCTACTGGTGATAGATGCCGAAGACACCCTTAAAGGCTTAATCACTGTTAAAGATATTCAAAAATCCACCGACCATCCTTACGCATGTAAAGACTCACACGGCAGATTACGTGTTGGCGCGGCTGTAGGTGTGGGTGATGGTACGGAAGAGCGCGTAGCTGCCCTTGCCGAAGCTGGCGTAGATGTGATTGTGGTTGACACTGCACACGGCCATTCACAAGGCGTATTAGACCGTGTGACTTGGGTAAAGAAAAATTTCCCGCATATTGAAGTGATTGGCGGCAATATCGCTACGGCATCAGCCGCTTTGGCATTAGTTGATGCAGGTGCAGACGGCGTTAAAGTGGGTATAGGCCCAGGCTCAATCTGTACCACGCGCATCGTTGCTGGTGTTGGCGTACCGCAAATAAGTGCAATCGCTAATGTTGAAAAAGCATTGGCAGGTTCAGGCGTACCATTTATCGCGGATGGTGGTATTCGTTTTTCAGGGGATATTTCAAAAGCCATCGCCGCTGGCGCTTACAGCGTGATGCTGGGCGGCATGTTTGCTGGTACTGAAGAAGCTCCTGGTGAAATCGAGCTATATCAAGGCCGTTCATACAAATCATACCGTGGCATGGGCTCCATCGGCGCGATGCAAAAAGGCTCTAGTGACCGCTACTTCCAAGATACAAATAGCGGTGCTGACAAATTAGTGCCCGAAGGTATTGAAGGCCGCGTGCCTTACAAAGGTAGCGTATTGGCAGTGATTCATCAGTTGATGGGTGGATTACGTGCATCCATGGGCTACGTGGGCGCTAGCACTATTGCCGAAATGCGCGAACATGCAGAATTTGTGCAGATTACCAGTGCTGGTATGCGTGAATCGCACGTGCATGATGTACAAATCACCAAAGAAGCACCAAACTACCGTATCGACTAGTTCTTTTTAATTTCAACTCTAGCCACAGAGTTCATAGGGTTTGCGGAAACAATCTCTCGCTCTATAATTTCTGTGGCCTCTGTGGCTAAAAATGTCTCACTCAAAAATCCTTATCTTAGACTTCGGTTCTCAAGTCACGCAACTTATCGCAAGGCGCGTGCGCGAAGCCCACGTTTATTGTGAAATTCACCCATGTGATGTGACAGATGCATTCGTTAGAAACTTCGGTGCGGATGGCATCATCCTTTCCGGCAGCCATGCAAGCGTGTATGAAAATGACACAGACAAAGCACCGCAAGCTGTATTTGAACTAGGCATTCCTGTATTAGGTATCTGTTATGGCATGCAAACCATGGCGCAACAACTGGGCGGCAAGGTAGAGGCTGGCACTAAACGTGAATTTGGTTTTGCAGAAGTGCGTGCGCGTGGTCATTCCGCTTTATTTAAAGATATTCAAGACCGTAGCAACACAGAAAATCACGGCCTGCTTGACGTATGGATGAGTCATGGTGATAAAGTCGTCGAATTGCCGCCTAATTTTAAAGTGATAGCCAGCAATGCAACAACGCCGATTGCCGCGATGGCAGATGAGGTGCGTAAATTTTATGCAGTACAGTTCCATCCGGAAGTGACTCACACCAAGCAAGGTCAGGCGATGCTAAATCGCTTTGTACTAGACATCTGCGGCGCAAAACCTGATTGGATCATGGGCGATTATATTGCAGAGGCTGTTGCTAAGATCAAGGCGCAAGTCGGTGACGAAGAAGTGATACTAGGCTTGTCTGGTGGCGTTGACTCTAGCGTTGCAGCCGCATTGATTCACCGTGCGATTGGTGACCAACTAACCTGTGTATTCGTGGATCATGGCTTGTTGCGCCTCAATGAAGGCAAAATGGTCATGGAAATGTTTGCAGGGCGATTACACGTAAAAGTGATTCATGTAGATGCTACCGCACAATTCATGGGACATCTAACCGGCGTCAGCGACCCCGAGGCCAAACGCAAGATCATTGGGCGTGAATTTGTAGAAGTGTTTCAAGCAGAAGCTAAGAAATTAGCCAATGCTAAATTCTTAGCGCAAGGCACAATCTACCCGGATGTTATCGAGTCTGGCGGTGCAAAAACCAAAAAAGCGGTGTCTATCAAAAGCCACCATAATGTAGGTGGATTACCAGAAACTCTAGGTTTGAAGTTGCTGGAACCATTACGTGATTTATTTAAAGACGAAGTACGTGAGCTTGGCGTAGCACTTGGTTTACCTGCTGATATGGTCTATCGCCACCCTTTCCCGGGCCCAGGTTTAGGTGTACGAATTTTAGGTGCAGTGAACAAAGAGTTTGCAGATTTATTGCGTCTGGCAGATGCCATTTTTATTGAAGAGTTACGTAATACTAAAGACACTGTTACAGGAAAATCTTGGTACGACCTTACTAGTCAGGCGTTTGCGGTATTTTTACCGGTAAAATCCGTAGGTGTGATGGGCGATGGCCGTACCTATGACTATGTAGTAGCCTTACGTGCGGTGGTCACCAGCGATTTCATGACGGCACATTGGGCAGAGCTGCCATATGATTTACTCGGTAAAGTGTC
>JAZJZG010000207.1:21189-24019 GCA_040389995.1 Pseudomonadota bacterium
GAAGTACGCGGTATTAACCGTGTGGTCTATGATATTTCTGGCAAGCCACCTGCCACCATTGAGTGGGAATAGTGATAGCTTTGACTAAATCCCTAGTCACTGTCATCACTAGTAAAAAAATAGTCTAGCTGAGATGAGTCGCGGCTTTGTTAAAGAGGATGATTTGGAGCATGCAGGTACTGACCTGCCTGAGCGCCCTATCAGCGCACATCCCAATTACGTGACAGCAGCTGGGTTTAAGCAATTAGAAGCGCTTGCTAACGCACTGTCAGCCGAGCGCGTTAGTCTAGTGAATCTGAAAGATAATCAGATTGCGATGCAAAAACTAGCGGTACTGGACCGTGACCTACGCTATGTCTCAGCGCGATTACAAAGTGCGATTGTAAGTGCAGCGCCCTCCTCCAATGAAACTGTGTTATTCGGCGCAACCGTTACGGTTGAAGATGAGCTAGGCGAGCCACATGTATTTACCATAGTCGGTGATGATGAAGCCGACATTAAACAGAATAAAGTGAGCTGGGTTTCGCCGATCGCAAAAGCACTGATTGGGCAAAAGGTAGGTGATGTAGTAATATGGCCGCGCCCTGCTGGCAACATTACGCTAGAAATCATTAAAATCACCTATTAGGATGCAGGATGCACGGAGATACACAATGCAGGTAAAACAAGCGATTGAAACACGTCGCTCAGTAAAAAACTATGACCCTCATCATAAACTGACTCAAGTAGAGATTGATGAGCTGATGCAACTCGCGATGCTTTCCCCTACTGCGTTTAACATTCAAAACTGGCGCTTTGTGGTGGTGACTGATCCGGTATTACGTCAACAGATTCGTAGCGTCAGTTGGAATCAGGCGCAAGTGGAAGAAGCCTCTTTGTTGATTGTACTCGCTGCTGACTTGAAAGCATGGGCCAAACAGCCTGAACGCTATTGGCAACATGCGCCAAAAGCCGTTTCTGACGTGCTGATCCCGGCCATTGGTCACTATTATGAAAATAACGAGCAAGCGCAGCGTGACGAAGCCATGCGCTCTTGCGGAATGGCGGCAATGACTTTGATGCTAGCTGCCAAAGACATGGGTTATGATACTTGCCCTATGGATGGTTTTGATTTTGACGCCGTCGCTAAGCTATTAGATTTGCCGCATGACCACATACCCGTCATGTTTGTGACAGTTGGCAAAGCACTTAAACAAGCCAAGCCACGTGCAGGCCAATTAGCGATGCATGAAATCGTCATTCAAAACAAATTTGAACAAGCTACTTGTATTGAAAACCAGCAGTATTAAAGCCAAACAATCATTAAGGCTAAGAAAATTTTAAGGAATACACGTGTTAATTAGCAACAATATCACTATGCAATTTGGCGCAAAGCCGCTATTTGAAAACGTTTCGGTTAAATTTGGCGATAACAATCGTTATGGCTTAATCGGTGCCAACGGCTGTGGAAAATCCACTTACATGAAAGTGCTGGCGGGCGTATTAACGCCAAGCTCAGGCAATATTTCGCTGGATAGCCATGAGCGTATGGCATTTCTGCGCCAAGACCAGTTTGCCTATGAAGATAAACGTGTACTAGACGTAGTGATGATGGGCCACGAAGAAATGTGGCGCGCGAATGCAGAAAAAAATGCCATCTACGAGAATTTAGAAGCGACTGAAGACGATTATATGCGGGCAGCTGAACTAGAGGCTGTATTTGCTGAATACGATGGTTATACCGCTGAAGCCCGTGCCGGTGAATTGTTACTTGGCGTCGGTATCCCGATTGAACAGCATACCGGCTTGATGAGTGCAGTAGCACCCGGCTGGAAATTACGTGTACTGCTAGTGCAAGCGCTATTCTCCAACCCAGATATTTTGCTGCTGGATGAGCCGACCAATAACCTGGATATCAATACCATCCGCTGGTTAGAAGACGTGCTGAACAACCGTAACTGCACCATGATCATCATCTCGCATGACCGCCACTTTTTAAACCAGGTATGCACACATACTTGCGATATGGATTACGGCAAGATTGCAGTGTATCCGGGTAATTATGACGACTACATGGAAGCCAGTACCGCCGCGCGCGCGCAACAAGCCAAGGACAATGCAAAGGCAAAACAACAAGTGGCTGACTTACAGGACTTTGTCCGTCGCTTCTCGGCCAATGCCTCTAAAGCTAAGCAGGCGACTAGTCGTGCCAAGCAAATCGATAAAATCAAAATCGAGGAATTTAAACCTTCTAGCCGTCAATATCCGTTCATTCGCTTTGAATATGATGAGCGCGAGAAACTCTATCGCAATGCCGTTGAACTGAAAAAACTAAGCCACGGATTTGATAAGCCACTGTTTAATGACGTGAATATGATGTTCGAGGCTGGGGAAAAAGTCGCCATTATTGGTGAAAATGGCATTGGTAAAACCACCTTTTTACGTTGCCTGGCAGGTGATCTACAAGCTAATCATGGTGAAGTGAAATGGGCAGAAAAAGCCAATATTGGCTATTTTGCGCAAGACCACGAATACGAGTTTGCACAAGGCGAAGATCTATTTGAATGGATGTCACTTTACAGGCAAGCTGGTGATGATGACCAAGTCGTGCGTAGCATGCTAGGCCGCTTGCTATTTGGCGGTGAGGACACCAAAAAATCAGTCAAGGTCTTATCTGGCGGTGAAAAAGGTCGTATGTTATACGGCAAGATGATGCTCGCCAGAACCAATGTCATGTTGATGGATGAGCCTACCAACCATATGGATATGGAATCTATCGAAGCCCTGAATACGGCACTGGATAAATACAAGGGTACACTGTTTTTCGTCAGCCACGACCGCGAGTTCGTCA
>JAZJZG010000207.1:24029-24655 GCA_040389995.1 Pseudomonadota bacterium
AAACAAAAAATTAGAATGAATAAAGATTGGAAACCAATGAGATTATTGATTTCACAGGTAACTACGAAGACTATTTATCGAGCCAAGGTGTAGCCTAGTAAGGCCTGCAAACAGTGTTGAGGCATATTAATATATAAATATTAAGCACTCTTTGCAGAAGTTATTACAATGGATTCATCCTGCTAAATTTACTTTTCTGTATTTTTAGCAGGAAGTTTCTTTTTAAGCTACATACACGATTTAACCCCACACGCACCTAAAAACCTTTACCTTCCGACATCAACGAATCTCTTTATTGATGTCTCAATTTTAGTTGCCAGTAGTGCAATCTTTCATATATAGACATAGTCCGAACACTGAACCTTTACGAATTAATGTGTAATAAATCTAGTAGCATCACTAAATAATAGCCAATAAAAAACCCAGCACTAGGCTGGGTTTTTTATTAGTTAATAAATTAACCTTTAACTGCACGCTTACGCTCATGCTCAAGCAAATAGCGTTTACGGATACGAATATTTTTCGGTGTAATCTCAACCAACTCGTCATCATCAATAAATTCAACCGCTGACTCTAATGACAATGCGATTGGTGTAATCAAACGCACCGCTTCATCGGTACCTGAA
>JAZJZG010000208.1:0-2650 GCA_040389995.1 Pseudomonadota bacterium
AGCCGCGAGAATGAGGTTTAGACCAATTGTCATGACATCAATGGCGTTCGTATTGGGCATCGTACCTTTGGTCATCGCTACCGGTGCCGGCGCTGCAGCACGTCGCAGTATGGGTACTGGGGTGTTTGGCGGCATGCTATTGGCGACTTTTGTGGCGACGATATTCATCCCCTTATTCTTTACATGGTTAAGTAATACGCATGTAGATAGAAAACATCATGACAAAGGCTTAACAGATCATTCTAAGGAAACAGTATGATGCAGCACAATCAATTAAAACACATCAATATGAAACTGGTTTCTTTAGCGGTTACCGCAGCTTTATTGTCAGGATGCCAATCGATATGGCCAGATTATGCGCGACCAACGGTAGCTGTTCCGGCACAGTATAGCGAGTCAGCAGACCAGGCCAAAGATCAAGCAGCTAGCCAAATTTCAAATACCTGGTGGACGCTTTACCAAGACCAGGTGTTGAACGACCTAGTCGCCAAGGCTTTGTTGAATAACACCGACATTAAATTGGCTGCCGCGCGTATTGAAGAAGCGGATGCGGTGATGCGTGAGGTGGGTGCGGCATTATTCCCGCAAGTGGACTTAAATGCAGGTGGCAGCCGTACGCGTGTGACTGGGCTAGGTGCTAATCCAGTGGTTTCAGGCAATCCGCGCAACGATTATCAGGCTCAATTAGGCACTTCCTTTGAAATCGATTTTTGGGGTAAGTTCCGGCGTGCTAAAGAGTCTGCGCGTGCACAGGCCTTATCTACTCGTTATGCCAAAGATACCGTTGCCTTGTCGTTATCAGGCTTAGTGGCGAGTAATTATTTAGTGTTGCGTAGCGTGGAATCGCAAATTGCGATTTCTCAGGATAATTTAAAGAGTCGTGATATTAGTCTGGCATTAACAAAGCGTCGTTTAGAGGGTGGTGTAGTGTCAGCCTTGGATGTACATCAAGCTGAAGTGGCCAGTGCTAATTTAAGCGCACAACTGGCTGAATTGAACAGGTTGAGAGCCATTACGCTGCACCAGTTAGCCGTGCTAACAGGCACTTTAGATTTGAATGTAGCAGCAGCGGATATCAATACCTTGCCAATCCCGCCAACACCACCAGCCGGTTTGCCTTCAAGTTTACTGGAGGCAAGACCAGACGTACGTCAGGCTGAGGAGCAGATGATTGCTGCGAATGCCAATATTGCCGTCGCCAAAGCGGCGCTATATCCTAGCATTTCACTTACTGCGAATTATGGTGGTGAGAGCTTGGAGCTAGGCGATATACTAAAGTCAGCTGCGCGTATTTGGACCGCTGGCCTAAGTTTGAATCTACCGATTTTTGATGGGGGTAGGTTAAATTCTAAAGTCGATCAAGCGAGCGCTAAACAAAAGCAAGCGTTAGCGAGCTATGAGAGTGCTGTGCAAAATGCTTTTAGAGAGGTCAATGATGCTTTAGTGAATTTGCGACAAAATACTGAGCGTGAAGCTGCATTAAACAGAAGTCAGGAAGCGGCTAAAAAAGCATTGGATGTTTCTGAAAACCGCTACCAATCTGGTTATTCAGCATATTTGGATGTGTTGGATGCGCAGCGTGTTTATAACGATGCTGCCTTGGCATTCATTCAAAGTCGCCAGGCAAGATTAGTCGCAACTGTTGATTTATTTAAAGCCTTGGGCGGTGGTTGGAAGCCTGATACAGCAGTGCAGGCTAAATCAGGAGGCTAGCTTTTTTGCTAGCTGGCTTCCTATATTCTCCACATAACTGACGCGAATCCAATCTTCGTGACGTTCTAAGGTATCAGTAAATCTAACGTACATTTCAGTGCCTAGAATATTCACTTTAAACGTATCATTCTTGTTAAATTGAAGTCTAGGCACAATAAGGGTTTCTTGCCCAGAGATACCTTGTTCTTTAGGTGCATACAGGCAAGTGAAATCTGCTGTGCTGGTGCTAAAGCTAGTGCTGCCAGCGTTCGTGTTATCAGTGATATTGCGCACTTTCCCCGTGTTTAAGGTGATGTTTTTTGCATGCACACAAAATGCAGCTTTACTCAGCACTTCGATACCGATGTGTAATTCACATGCTGCCATAGCCTTAATGCTGCGGATGACACCTACCCATATACCAGTTGCAGGCTCTTGCACAGAGACGCCTATCATCATGCCTAAGCTGACTTCATGTGCTCGTTTGTTGACACGTATACCTATGCCTTTGCTGCTTTCGTCAACGATATTAGAATGGCCGGTACCTAAGTCTATATAAACAAAATCCAGCTCAGACCGACCTTTTACAAAATTGTGAGCGGCTAATCTATCTTCGAAAGATTTTTCACCCTTATATATTTTTTCACCGCGATGCACTTGAATATCGTCATATTGCTGTATCTGGTTAGAGGTATCTTCAAAGCCGTATGTGACGGTGGCTGGTTTAGAGGTTCTGATACGTTCTTCGCTTCTGCGTTGACGTTTATATTCAGCGCGAGACCATTCCGTATGTAACGCCTCTAAGGTAGATGCAAAGTATTTGCTGGTAATAAACTCTCCCAACGCTGATTGACTAGGAGATATATTGAACTCGATAGCAGAGAGGCATAGCTCAATTTTTGAGTTGATACTATCAAAACACCAGTAACGACAAGAATCGCAAGGCTCGAAGTTTCTG
>JAZJZG010000208.1:2660-8189 GCA_040389995.1 Pseudomonadota bacterium
TTCTGATACGCTTGGCCGGTACAGTGCCAGCAGTGTCTCCATAAAATAGATGTCTTTTCTCATCATAAACAGTTTCAATCTTAATCTTAGCGGTCCATTTAGCCAGTAGTTTACTCACTAGGTCAATTTGCTGCCTTTTAAGGCTTAAGCTCTCCAAGCTGCCAAGCATACAAGCTTGGATATAAGCAATCGACAGTGTTGTAGGATATTGATCTGTATAAAGCGTTACACTGTGATTGAGTAATGATTTCTGCTCAGCGATTTTGTACAATTGCGCTATCTGTAGCCAAACGTTAGCTGGGGCACTATTAAAGCTGTAATAACGCCATTTAATCATCTGTGACGCACTATTCATAGCGCGAGCTAGCATGACAGCCAGCCATGGATGGTTAGCTGCAGCTAAATTTTCTATAAGAATGAAATATACTAAAAAAAATTGACGATGATAAAAAAACACCGATTCCGTTATACGCTCTTCCAACTCGATACCAATATTTTCGATATTGATGTAATGCGATGTAATTCTTTCGACAATGGTGTGTGTCTTTTCGTCAACTGACAATAATGCCTGCAGATATTGCGCATCTTTGAAGAGTCCATTCTTGAAGTCTTCATTCAACTTCTTAGTGCAATATTCAATGGCGATGATATCGTCCATGCTACTTAATCCATTGGCCCAAGCCAGACTGGTGCTGGCTTTTGAGGGTGCTGGCTTGCCAAATATTTTTTTAAGTAATTGCATATTATGTTTTACATCTTTGGTGTAGATGTATGGATAACAGCAACTAATATGCCAATGCGTATTTAGTCTAGCTTGGTGTGTGCTTTAGTAATTATCAGCTAGGCTCATCTGGGATAGCTGATTTTTATCCAATCGTTTCTACTCTCGATGCTCTCGCCCAGCATTACCTGGTCGAGCATACCTGCGATTGATATTTCATAGTGCGTATACGGAATAAATTCAATTCTTGGAAGTATAAGCATGGACTTCGGGGATAATCCAGCCTCAATCGGTAAGTATAAACCGATAAAATCCGGCATGTCTGCAGAGTTTGTGCTGTTATATTGCACTTGTTCATCTCCGACTATGTCTGGTCTGACAGGCTTTAGCTGAACGCATTTTGCATGGCGGGAAAGTATTTCTATGCCAACCTGCATTTGACGGTTGGTTTTTGGCCGAATACTTCTAATCACGGCGATAATCAGGTCTTGTTTTGCGTCTGCAGTGATCAGCCCGACTAATTGACCAACTGTGGTTCTGGTATTCAGCTCCTTGCTTGCAATGGCGCCTAAGCCTTGATTACTTTCATCTATAATCACCCAGTGATGATTCACTATATCAGTATTAGGCGTATTTGAGATGCCTTTAATGGAGGCCTGGCCTCTTGGTCTTTGCTCTAGTAATCTGCCATCGGTTGATAATTTGCTACTGAGAGTAAACTTGCTGTTTTCATTTGCTTTAACACGCGCAGTTACGTCTCTAATCCCATGCACTACATTTGCAATCGTTGTTATTTTTCGTCTAATTTCTTTTCTGCGTTGTCGCACATAATGATGACGTGACCACTCCCTTAATAACAATCCAAATGTCTCTGTAGCGGTTTTAATCTGATACGGTTCAATTACAAATTGGTTCTCAGCCGGGTTTTCTGAGGCAGGCTCAAGTGGTTTTTCGTGCTCAAGTGACTTTCCGGAAATCTCGTGGATTTTTTTTACTATTGTTTTTTCTAATGCATCGATTTGCCAATATACGCAGTGATCTGCGGCATTCATGAGCCGAATTCTTTTGGCGCCAATATCTTTTTCCAGATTTACATAGAATAAAGATTTAGTGGGGTCGAGTTCACTCGAGATTTCAACATCCAGTAACTGGCTACGTAATAATTTGCAGACGATATCAATAGCCAGCCTGCTTAAATTAGCTTGCTGTAGCGTATCAAGCATATAAGTTTGTACTAACAGGCTACCCAATGAGGGATGGTTGCTGGAATGGTTGGTGACATCAATCAAAGGCTGGTTTAACAGCTTGTTACTGTCAGCGATTGCTAGGATTTTATGTAGTTGTAGCCAAATTTTTGGCGCTAGCCCTAAATTTACAAAACTGCGCCACCTAAGCATTTCAAAAGCCTGGTTAACTGCTGCATACATATAGCGATGAACCAGCTCTTTTTTATGCTGCTTGGGATCGTTGTAAAAATAATTCAGTAAGGTTATATAGTCGCTGTAGAGCTGCTTGTGGAAGGCATAGGCAACAGTCAGTATGTTGTTTTCTATATTTGAATTCATCAATTCAAATCGTATGAACTGCTGGCTTAATCTGGCTAATATAGGGCTGGTTGTTTGTGCAGTATAATCAATGATTTTTGATAATGTTCTTATATTCAGTGACTTGTCTGACATGGCAAACATCAAGCCCTGTGTGGCTGATTCCAGTGCCATTAAGTCGTCCTGACCCTTTATGGTATCTAGCCAGGCTGCATGTTTGCTAGGGATGTCACTCAGGACACTTACTATAACCTCTTGAAAAATATTTCTCATTTAATATAGTTCTTTGTCAGAGTGCCTAAATATTTGATTTTATTATCGGTAATCAACATAGCATAATTTATGAATAAACTCTACTAATCGCAATGCCTCTGTAAAGTGAGGTTTTATTAAGAGGATTATTTAGCGTAGTGATTACTTGGCAAGCTAAACACTCAGCCATGATAAAATAGCCCCATTATTATTAATTGATTTTCAATATGATTGTTCGTACACGTTTTGCGCCAAGTCCTACAGGTTTTTTGCACATCGGTGGTGCCCGTACCGCATTATTTTCCTGGGCTTTTGCTAAAAAGCATGGTGGTAAATTTATTCTGCGTATTGAAGATACCGATGTGGCGCGTAGCACGCCAGAGGCCGTGCAGGCGATATTAGATGGTATGGAATGGTTGGGGCTGGATTATGACGAAGGCCCGTTTTACCAGATGCAGCGTATGGATACCTATAAAAGAACATTGCAAAAGATGCTGGATGAGGGTAGTGCGTATTACTGTTATTGCAGTAAAGAAGAACTGGATGCCTTACGTGAGAGCCAGATGCAGCAAAACCTTAAACCACGTTATGACGGTCGCTGGCGGCCAGAGGTGGATAAAAACTTGCCTGCACCGCCAACAGATGTGCCACCAGTCATTCGCTTTAAAAATCCCAAAACAGGCAACGTAGTTTGGCAGGATTTGGTGAAGGGCGAGATCAGTATTGCCAACCAGGAGTTGGATGACTTGATTATTGCTCGTGCAGATGGCACACCAACCTATAACTTTTGTGTGGTGGTGGATGATTGGGAAATGGGCATTACCCAAGTCATCCGTGGTGACGATCATGTTAACAATACGCCGCGTCAAATCAATATGCTGTTGGCGTTAGGTGCTACGATTCCACAATACGCACATTTGTCGATGATACTGGGCAGTGACGGGCAAAAATTATCTAAGCGTCACGGTGCGGTAAGTGTGATGCAGTATGACGACGATGGCTATTTGCCAGAAGCTGTGCTGAATTATTTATCACGTTTGGGCTGGAGTCACGGTGATGACGAAGTGTTCTCCATGCAGCAATTTTGCGAGTGGTTTGATTTAAATCATATTACGCCATCAGCCGCACAATTTAATACCGAAAAACTTAATTGGTTGAACGCACATTACATTAAATTGGCCAGTACAGATTATTTGGTGACTGATATTACCAAGCGTTTAGCTAAGTTAAATGTGCATGTCACTGCGCAGCCTGAATTATCGGCAGTGATTGATTTATATAGAGAGCGCGTGAATACGCTCAATGAGCTTGCGGCAAATATTGCCTATTTTTATCAAAAACCTGTTGTTGATGAAGCCGCCGCAGAAAAACATCTCACCAATGAAATCAAGCCGGTGATGGCAGCGTTAGTTGATTTACTAAAAGTAGCTGATTGGCAAGCTGAAGCTATACACCATACAATCAACGAAGTGGTTACGCAGTATCAGCTGAAGTTTCCAAAAGTAGCAATGCCGTTACGTGTGTTGCTTACGGGCATTGCCCAGTCACCGAGTATAGACCAAGTGATGGCTTTGTTAGGTAAAGATGAGGTATTAGATAGGATAGTGCATTCGATTTGATGTTGTGTCAAATTTTGATGTTGTGCCAAATTATCTTGTACTGAAAATAACTCTGGCTATTGAAATTATTTATATAGTCCTCATGTTGAAGCCTAAGATGCAATATATTTGCGCTTGTAATTTAGCCCAAAGAGATAGAACAAAATCTAGCATTTTTAGTCTGTACAGGAGTAACATCAGTAATGTAGCTGATGCTATGCAATATTTATTTAACTCCAAACAATAGGAGACACCATGAATCAAAAAGGGCAAATGTTACAAGACCCGTTTCTTAACGCCTTACGTAAAGAACACGTCGCTGTATCTATCTATCTCGTTAACGGCATCAAATTGCAAGGTCAAGTGGATTCATTCGACCAGTATGTGATTTTGCTTAAAAATACTGTGACGCAAATGGTTTACAAGCATGCTATTTCAACGATTGTACCAGCGCGAGCTGTCACAATCGCCTTGTCAGAAGGCGATGAATAACCGTTGAAAGACCTGTTTGAAAGACCAAGTGGTGGCGAAGCAGCCATTTTAGTAAGCGTGGATTTTGGTGATACTGATTACGAAGAAAGCCTAAACGAACTTCGTCAGCTTAGTGTGAGCGCCGGTTTAGCGATACGTGGCACCGTAGAAGGTAAACGCTCGACACCTGATGCCAAATTGTTTGTCGGCAGTGGTAAAGCCGATGAACTCAAGCAAATGATGCATGCCAGTGAAGCTAACATCGCCGTGTTTAATCATGACCTTTCTCCATCGCAGCAACGCAATCTGGAGCGCTTGCTTGAGGCACGCGTGGTAGATAGAACAGGCTTGATACTCGACATTTTCAGTCAGCGTGCGCAAAGCCATGAAGGTAAATTGCAAGTCGAGTTGGCGCAGCTAGAGCATCTGTCGACGCGCCTAGTGCGCGGCTGGACGCACTTGGAGCGCCAAAAAGGCGGTATCGGTGTGCGTGGCGGCCCGGGTGAAACGCAATTGGAGCTTGACCGTCGTATGTTGCGTATACGAGTCAAGCAGTTGCGCGAAAAGCTGATCAAGCTCAAAGCGCAACGCGGCATGCAGCGCCGGGCACGTAAACGTTCTAATGTGATGACGGTGTCGCTAGTCGGTTACACCAATGCCGGTAAATCTACCATGTTTAACCGATTGACCAAAGCTGACATCTATGTGGCCGACCAGTTATTTGCAACGCTAGACACGACCACGCATAAAATTTTTATTGCGGATTGCGGGACGGTAGTACTTTCAGATACGGTAGGGTTTATTAAACATCTGCCACATGCGTTAGTAGAGGCATTTGGCGCTACGCTAGAAGAAGCCGCACAAGCTGACTTGCTGCTGCATATTGTAGATACCGCCAGTAGTAATCGCGATGAACAGATTGCACAAGTGAATAAAGTCTTGT
>JAZJZG010000208.1:8212-12488 GCA_040389995.1 Pseudomonadota bacterium
CCATGTGCCACAGATTTTGGTGCATAACCAGATAGATAGGGTGGGCTTGGAGGCTGCGGTGGGGCGTGATGAGTATGGTAGAATTACAACTATTCACGCGTCCGCCAAAACCGGTGAGGGAATGGGTTTATTAAGATTGGCCATGGCAGAACATAACCAATATTTGCAAAAACGCAGCACAGAAGAAAGTGCTTTCGTTTAAATTTTTTTGGAGCTTTGAATGATTAAATTTCCCGGATGGGGACAACGTAATAATGAAGGCCCGCCAGACTTGGATCAAGTGATGCGTGATCTAAGCCGTAAAATCAATAATTTATTTGGTAAAGGCGGTGGCGAGCAGCCTAACCGTCAACCTAGTGGCGCTAGTTCAAATGGCGCTAATTTCCCTATATTGCCAATCATCGCTGTCATTGCCGTGGTTTGGTTAGGCAGCGGCTTTTATATCGTTGATCAGGGCTCGCTGGGTGTAGTACAGCGCTTTGGTAAATTTATTGACACGACCGAACCAGGTCCGCGCTGGCATTTACCCTATCCTGTAGAAAAGGTTGACGTGGTGAATATGGAGCAAGTACGTAGGCTGGAAGTTGGCTACCGCAGTAACGGTGACGGTACGGGCAGCAAAACTAAGCAACCTAAAGAAGCATTAATGTTGACTGAAGATGAAAACATTATCGATCTGCAGTTTGCCGTGCAATACAACCTTAAAAACGCGAAAGACTATCTATTCAATAATCGTAATACGGATAATGCTGTTATGTCTGCAGCTGAAACGGCTATTCGTGAAGTGGTAGGTAAAAACAAGTTGGATGACCTGTTGCAGACAGGTTTGCAGGATACTTCAGAGCGCATGCAGGCGATATTGGATAGCTATAAAACCGGCGTCAAAATTCTTAGTGTTTCCTTACAGAGTGCACAACCGCCAGAGCAAGTGCAAGAGGCATTTGAGGACGTAAACCGCGCCAATCAGGATAATCAACGACTGATTAATGAGGGGCAGGCTTATGCGAATGACGTGATACCTAAGGCGCGTGGTACGGCTTCCAGGTTAATCGCGGAGTCTGCCGGATATAAACTGAAAATCGAAAATGAAGCTAAAGGTAATGCCAGCCGTTTTGACCAGATTCTAGTGCAGTATAACAATGCCCCTGAAGTGACACGTCAGCGTTTGTTTTTAGATGCACAGGAACAAATTCTGTCTAGTGTGAGCAAAGTGGTCGTGGATCAAAAAGCTGGGAGTATGTTGTATTTACCTTTAGATAAACTCATGAGCGCTAGTGGTGTAGCTGCCCAGCAGCAATCACAGTCTATGCAGTCTCTTAACCCACAGGCGGCGCCAGCAGTCGATGCAAACGCAGCCGCTAATAATTCTGCAGGAACCGATCGTTCACGCGACGCTTTCCGCAGCCGTGACAGAGAGAGTAGATAGGAGCACATGATGAAAAATTTAACGAGTGGTCTTATTATCGCTATAGTTGCAATTTTGTTATTAACCATGTCAGCCTTTACCGTGAATCAAACACAGTTTGTATTGGTAAAGCGTTTAGGTGAAATCGTCTCAGTAAAAAAAGTGCCAGGGCTATATTTCAAAGTGCCGTTGATTGATGACTTGAAATATTTTGATAATCGGATTTTAACGCTGGATGGAGAGCAGCCTGCCAAATTCAATACTAGTGAAAACAAGTATATGTTGGTGGACTCCTTTGTTAAATGGCGCATTATCGACCCGGCAAAATATTATGTTTCCATCAAAGAAGGCGGGGAAGCTGCTGCGGAAGACCGGCTATCAAAAGTAGTGAACGCTGGTTTGCGTACTGAGTTTGGTAAACGTACCGTGCATGATGTGATTGCTGGCGAGCGTAATGCCGTGATGGATAGTCTGCGCCAAAAAGCCGATCTGGAAGCCCGTCAAATGGGTATTGAGGTGGTGGATGTGCGCTTGAAACGTGTGGATTATTCTGAAGATATCAGTAAGTCTGTATTCGACCGTATGATCTCTGAGCGTAAGCGTATCGCGAACCAATTGCGTTCTGAAGGTTCAGCAGCCTCAGAAAAAATCCGCGCTGATGCGGACAAACAGCGTGAGGTGATTATTGCTGAAGCATATCGTGATGCACAAAAAACTAAGGGTGAAGGAGATGCCTCGGCAGCAGCCATTTATAATCAGTCGTATAGCAAAAATGCTGAATTCTATGCATTTTATCGCAGTACTGAGGCTTACAAGAATAGCTTTAAGAGCAAGAGCGACTTAATGGTGCTTGACCCAACGTCAGATTTTTTCAAGTACATGCGTAGCCCTGCAAAAAATAGCTCTGCAAAAAAATAAAGTGAACAGCACATTATTAATGGCAGTGGGCTTGATGTTGATACTGGAAGGCTTGCTGCCTTTGCTGTTGCCGCAAGCTTGGCGTGATACCTTTAAGCGTATGATAGAACTCAAAGATGGGCAGTTACGTTTTATTGGGTTGATGTCTATAGTAGGTGGTGCGCTAATCATGTTGTTAAGTAAATAATAGTGGCCATAGAATTTAAATCCATAGAATTTAAGCCCAAAATAAATAAGCCTAGAATAATTAAGCCCAGAATAATTTAAGTAAGTGATGATAAAAGATGCGTAATTGGTTGCTCCCAGAATATATTGAAGATGTATTGCCCGCAGAAGCTGCCCGTATAGAAATACTGCGCCGTACACTGCTGGATTTGTTCAAAGTGCATGGCTATCAATACGTGATTCCACCCATGTTAGAGTATATGGAGTCTCTGATTACTGGCGTGGGCCATGATTTGGGCCTGTCTACCTTCAAAGTGGTTGACCAGCTAACAGGACGTCTAATGGGCGTGCGTGCGGATATGACGCCGCAAGCAGCGCGTATTGATGCCCACTTGCTGAATCACCAAGGGGTGACTCGCTTGTGTTACGCCGGTAGCGTGTTGCGTACCAAGCCAGATGGCTTAGCGCAGACGCGTGAGCCTTTGCAGTTAGGTGCAGAATTGTATGGTCACGCTGGCCTGGTGAGCGATATTGAAATCCAACGCTTGTTGATTAAAGCGTTGCATGCGATTGGAATTAGTAATGTACACATGGATTTTAGTCATGTGAACGTATTCGGTAGTTTGATTGAAGCGAGTAAAATCGCGCCGCAGTTGGAGCAGGAACTCTATGCAGCACTGCAAAGTAAAGATCAATCCGCGGTTGCCTCGCTGGCTAAACATTTAGACAAAGTCACATGCGCCGCGTTAATCAGTCTCACCGAATTGAATGGTGATAAAACCATATTAACGAAAGCTGCCAAACTGTTGCCTGCTATGCCGACGATACAAGAGGCGTTGGCAAGCTTAACGCAAGTAGCCACTGCTTTGCAGGATTTGGATGTTACTGTGAGTTTTGATTTAAGTGAGTTGCGTGGTTATCACTATCATAGCGGTATTGTATTTGCTGCCTATGCGCAAGGCTATAAAGGCCCATTGGCATTGGGTGGGCGCTATGATGAGGTGGGTCAAGCGTTTGGCCGTGCACGTCCAGCCACAGGCTTTAGCTTGGATTTGCGCGGTGTAGTCACAGCTTTGCCGCCAGCAGTAGCGACTATGGCGATATTCGCTCCCGCCCATGATAACCCCCTTGCTGAGGATAAAGTCTTGTCTGCTAAAATTGATGCATTAAGAGCAGAAGGGCATGTGGTTGTACAAGAGCTTACAGGATCCGAAGCAAATATGAGTGAATTAAATTGCGATAGAAAGCTGGTGCACTACAATTCTGGCTGGCACGTCGTTGCTATCGATAAAAGCTAAGTCAGGTTTCATTATGTGCTGAATGTTTCAGCACATTAAATTAATAAAATTAAAATTATAGAGTCAACGTTATGGTAAACAAAGTAGCAAAGAACGTCGTAGTCATAGGCACACAATGGGGCGATGAAGGCAAAGGCAAAATCGTCGATTGGCTGACCGACCACGCACAAGGTGTAGTGCGTTTTCAAGGTGGTCATAATGCAGGCCACACACTGGTCGTAGGCCAAGGAACTGAGCAGCGTGTTTATAAATTGAATCTAGTGCCATCTGGCATTGTGCGTAGTGGCGTGAATTGTTATATCGGTAATGGAGTAGTGCTGGATGCTGGGCATTTATTGCATGAAATCAACTCACTTGAAAAAGATGGCCTGGATGTAAGAAGCCGCTTAAAAGTTAGCCCAGGTTGCCCCTTGATACTGGATTACCATGTGCGTTTAGATGTGGCGCGTGAACTCAAGCGTGGCGTAGATAAAAAAATTGGTACGACAGG
>JAZJZG010000209.1:0-387 GCA_040389995.1 Pseudomonadota bacterium
ATGTGACTAACCAGGACAAGTCTCGCGAGCTGACACCTGAAGACTTAAATCATATTCATGATCCACTTATGCGACACAGCCTAAAAGGACAAGTGCTATTCGGTCTTCGTGTTGAAGAAAGTCTAAAAATACAGCCCTTTGTTGCCGACCAGGAAAAACGGCTTTTCATCAAGGGATCGTGGGCCAAAGCGGTCGATTACTGGAAGGAACACCCGAAGGAGATCGGGAACCGCGCCCCGGTGACGCAGGCGGTCGTGGACGAACTGCGGGAAGCGGCGAGCGGCGTCGACGAGTTGTTGCCCTTCGGATGAGGAAAGCCCGATCGGCTTCTCACACAGCACGTGCTTGCCGGCTTCGAGCGCCTTGATCGACCACGGGACATGGAGG
>JAZJZG010000209.1:397-3253 GCA_040389995.1 Pseudomonadota bacterium
ACTTATCGTGAACGAGTTAACAAGGCTTGCCAGCGATCAGACATTTATCATTGTCATGGCCATCGTCACCTATATGCACAAAAACGTTTTGAAGAATTAGCAGGCTACCCCTGCCCTGCTAAAGGCGGCCCCATGAAATCTGATTTAACACGTGAGCAATTTGAGAGAGACAAAGAAATTAGATTTGAAATAAGTCTCGAGCTTGGGCATGGGAGGCGCTTTGTGAGTAGTGTATATTCCACTCCCACCTGAACACTAATTCCAGTGTGATCTGAACAGCGATTCCAATTTTGCTTGAACAGTGATTCCGATTTCATCTGAACAGTGATTCCGATGATAGATGAACACCATTACGTACTGCTTGAACGGTTAACCGAAGAAGAAACAACTGTTTTTGGTTAACATGCATTCCTTAATGAACTTGGGGGATGTACAAAATGAGCAGGTTATCGATGCATAAGATTAGTGAGATTTTAAGACAGCGTTTTGAGCTGAACTGTAATTATCGAGATATCGCAAGAAGTTTAAATATTAGTGTTGGTACAATATCTGATTGCTTATCACGAGCCCGAGTAGCGGGTTTGACATGGCCATTGCCTGAAGGCTTATCTGAGCAAGATCTTTATGATCGACTCTATTTACCAGTCAGTAGTAAAGTATCAGAGCGTCCATTACCTGACTGGGAGTACATTAGTAAAGAGTTACGAAAGAAGGGAATGACCTTATTATTGTTGTGGCGCGAGTATCGTGATACACATCCTAATGGACTTGGATATTCGCGATTTTGTCAGCAACATGCTGCGCACTCGTCAAAGCTATCTCCCGTAATGCGTCAGATTCATAAGGCTGGTGAGAAAATATTTGTTGATTATGCAGGCATGAAGGCGGAATGGATCAATACAATCACAGGCGAAATCCATGAAGCTGAGATTTTCGTAGGATGTCTTGGCGCATCACAATATATTTTTGCTGAAGCCACAGCAACACAACAGCTGCCTGACTGGATAGCATCACATACACGGATGTTTGAATTTTTTGGTGGCGTCAGCACATTGCTTATTCCAGATAATTTAAAATCTGGCGTCACTAAAGCACATCGGTATGATCCAGATATCAATACTAATTATCAACATTTTAGTGAGCATTATGGTATAGCGATTGTGCCTGCACGTACCTATACGCCTACGGATAAAGCAAAAGCAGAAAGTGCTGTCAGTATTGTTGAGAGGCAGATTTTGGCAGTGCTACGACATCGCACATTCACGAGCATAGGCGAGATTAATCAGGCCATTAAAGAATTATTGGTACTTATCAATAATAAACCTTTCCAGAAAATGCAGGTGTCACGCCGTGAATTATTTGAAACGCTGGATAAACCGGCTTTAAAGCTGCTACCTCCAAGGCGATATCAGTATAAGGAATGGAAAAAAGCTAAGGTACATATGGATTATCATGTGAGCTTTGATCATCACTTTTACAGTGTTCCCTATCAGTACATTCATAAAACAATTGCGTTATGTATCAGTGGCCGTACGGTTGAATTTTATTATGAAGACCAAAGGATTGCACTTCATGAGCGCAGTTACAAGAAATATGGGTACAGCACATTAGAAGATCATATGCCAAAAGCACATCAGGAGTATGCAAAATATTCTATTACTGTTGTGATGGAATCATTGAAAAAAATAGGATCTAACGCTCATACCTTTGCAGAACGCATGATGGCAAGTAAGCGATTTGCGCCACAAGCTTATCGTGCTTGTTATGGATTATTACGCTTGGGAGATCGTTATGGCGCTGAGCGCCTAGAAAAGGCTTGTTTCAAAGCATTGGGTGTTGACGCAACACGTTATCAACAAATCGAACTTATTTTAAAAAACAAACTGGAGGAGGAACACAATCAAGAACCAGAACATGAGTCTTTAATTGTCCACCGCAATATTCGTGGGCCTGACTATTTCAATTAACCATTATGAGAGGATACTATGCTTAATCAACCGACATTAGAAAAATTACGTGCTTTAAAATTAACCGGTATGGCCAATGCCTTTAAAGAACAGCTTGAAAAGCCATTACATGATTTAGACTTTGAATCGCGTTTAGCCATGCTCGTGGATCAAGAGTGGCTTATTCGTGAAAACAGAAAACTACAACGCCGCTTAAGTCAGTCAAAACTACAGCAATCCGCTTGTATTGAAGATATTGATTACACAAAATCACGTGGCCTTATAAAAGCTAAAGTGCTAGAGATATCTCGTGGCCAATGGTTATCACAACGACTTAATGTTTTAATTACTGGACCCACAGGTTGTGGTAAAACCTATCTAGCTTGTGCAATCGCTCACCGTGCCTGTTTAGATGGCTTTACAACACGATATTATCGCTTGCCTAGACTTTGGGAAGAACTGAAAATTGCTAAAGCCAATGGTTCTTACATGAGCTGGTTAGTACAACTTGCTAAAATTGATGTGCTCTTGTTAGATGACTGGGGTCTTGTCGCTCCCAATGCTGAGAGGCGTCAGGACTTACTTGAAATATTAGACGATCGATATCAGAAAAAATCGACTATTGTTACGAGTCAGTTACCTGTCACACATTGGCATGAGCACCTTAACGATGCCACTCTAGCCGATGCAATACTTGATAGACTCTTGCATAATACTGTGCGTTTTGAACTAAATGGTGATTCCATGAGAAAAAATAAAACAAATTCAGAAAAATTAGCACTCTAAAAATAATTTGTTATATACTTCCATGGCAACCGTTCATGCAGCACAGGAATTCATGTTCAAGTAAAGTTGGAATTGCTGTTCACCATCATACTGGAATCGCTGTTCAGATAGGCAGGAATACACA
>JAZJZG010000210.1:0-5718 GCA_040389995.1 Pseudomonadota bacterium
CGTGGTTCACGCGTACAAGCAGTGACCGGTGAGTTGGCTGGTGAGCGCGTGGATATTGTGTTGTGGAGCATGGAGCCAGCGCAGTTTGTGATTAATGCCATGTCTCCCGCTGAAGTTTCTAGCATAGTGGTGGACGAGGATGCGCACAGCATGGATGTGGTGGTCGATGAAGAGCAGTTAGCATTGGCGATTGGCCGCAACGGTCAAAACGTGCGCTTAGCTTCAGAGCTGACTGGCTGGACTTTGAATATTTTAACTGTAGACCAAGCGGCACAGAAAAATCAGGCGGAGTTTGCCGGAGTCAGCCAGCTATTTATGGATAAACTGGATGTGGATGAAGAGGTCGCCGAGATTCTGGTGCAAGAAGGCTTTAGTACATTAGAAGAGATTGCTTATGTGCCATTGGCTGAAATGAACGAGATCGAAGCGTTTGATGAAGACACGATTGAAGAGTTGCGTAAACGTGCGCGTGCGGCTTTGCTGACTGAGGCGATTGCCAAAGAAGAGAAAGTAGATGAGGCGGCAGAAGATTTGCTAACGATGGAAGGCATGGATGAAGAAACC
Organism: Pseudomonadota bacterium; assembly: GCA_040389995.1. Taxonomy (GTDB): domain Bacteria; phylum Pseudomonadota; class Gammaproteobacteria; order Burkholderiales; family Methylophilaceae; genus Methylotenera. The sequence continues at coordinate 565 of JAZJZG010000210.1, forward strand.
GCGCTTCTACTAGCCTCTAAAGGCGTGTCAACTATGGATGATTTGGCGGAACTGGCGGTTGATGAGTTGGTGGAAATGACTAGCATGGATGCCGAGCGCGCAAAGACATTGATCATGACTGCGCGTGCGCCTTGGTTTAAATAACGTAGCTGTGTCGTTAGGCAAGTAGTTAGCTTAACGGCACATCAATATGAAAGTAATAAAAGTAGTAATGCTAGGCAATAAAGCTTAGAAAAAGAACACTGGAGCAACAAGATGGCACAAACAACCGTAGAACAATTTGCTGGCGAATTAAAGCTGCCGACAGCATTGTTATTAGATCAGCTAAAAAGTGCTGGCGTGAATAAATCTAACGCTGAAGACCAATTGAGCGAAGATGACAAAACTGCATTGCTTGACCATCTGCGTAAAGAGCACGGTACGCTTGCGCCTAAAAATAAAATTACACTGACACGTAAATCCAGTACTGAAATTAAAAAAACGGATAACACCGGTAAAGCGCGCACTAGTCAGGTGGAAGTGCGTAAGAAACGTGTGATTGAGCAGCAATCCGATGCAGATTTCAGCGAGCAGGAAGAGTTGGCGCCCGTGTTGGATGTAGAAGCGCCGGAAGTGGTTGCCGAGCAGGTTGTAGTGGCAGAGCCGGTTGTAGAAGAGCCCGAGGTCATTGTGGCGGAGGTGAGTGCGCCGGTAGTCGTCGAGGTTGTTGAAGCAGCGCCAGAAGTTGTAGCGCCGGTAGCCGCAGTGGCTGCGGTGGAAGCAGTAGTTGCGCCTGAGCCGGTAGTTGCTAAGACCATTAGTCGTAAAGATTTGTTAGGTGCAGATGAAATCGCTTTGCGCGAGCATGAAGCCAAGCGTCATGCCGCGCTCGCAGCGATGCAAGCAGAAGATCGACGTAAAAAATTAGAACTCGCGCAGCGTCGCATCGATGAAGAGGCGAAAAAATTAGCCGATGCTGAAGCGGCAAAACTGAAGGCAGCAAAACTGTCTGAAGGTACCTTGCATAAGCCAGTAGCCAAAGAAGGCACAGCAAAACCAGTGGTAAAAGACGCGAAAAAAGCCAAAGGTAACAATAAAGAATGGACCGACGCTGAAAACAAAAAACGTGGCTTAAAAACACGTGGCGATACAACAGCTGGTAAGGCTGGCTGGCGTGCGCCTAAAGGTAAAAATAGATCGCATCATGCAGATGATGAGCAACAGCACGCATTTAATGCACCAACTGAAGCGATTATTTACGAAGTGCTGGTGCCAGAAACCATCACCGTCGCTGAATTAGCGCATAAAATGGCGATTAAATCCGGTGAAGTTATCAAAGCGCTTATGGGCATGGGCATGATGGTGACGATTAACCAAGTGCTGGACCAGGAAACTGCAATTATTATTGTGGAAGAAATGGGCCATAAAGCCTCCGCGGCCGCCCCTAATGATCCTGATGCGTTCGTGGAAGAAGCGGAGCATGCGGAAGCCATCATGGAGACCCGTCCACCTGTCGTGACAGTAATGGGGCATGTAGACCACGGTAAGACTTCGCTGTTGGATTACATTCGCCGTAGCCGTGTCGCTTCAGGCGAGGCTGGCGGTATTACGCAACATATCGGCGCTTATCATGTAGAAACGCCACGCGGTGTGGTCACGTTCCTGGATACTCCGGGTCACGAGGCGTTTACCGCCATGCGTGCCCGCGGTGCAAAAGCAACTGACGTAGTGATTCTGGTAGTTTCTGCGGACGATGGCGTGATGCCGCAAACGATAGAAGCTATTCATCATGCTAAGGCTGCTGGCGTGCCATTGGTGGTGGCAATCAATAAGATTGATAAGCCGGATGCCGAGCCTGAGCGCGTTAAATTAGAATTGGTGGCGCAGGAAGTGGTGCCAGAAGATTTCGGCGGTGAAGTCATGTTCCGTGAAGTCTCAGCAAAAACCGGTCAAGGTATCGACGAGTTATTGGAAGCGGTACTACTTCAGGCCGAAGTTTTAGAGTTGCAAGCGCCTAAAAATACCCCAGCCAAAGGCTTGGTGATTGAAGGACGTTTAGATAAAGGTCGCGGCCCAGTCACCACTATCCTGGTTCAATCTGGCACGCTTAGACGCGGTGATATGATTTTGGCCGGCACTACTTTTGGTAAAGTGCGTGCGATGTTAGATGAAGCAGGTAATGAGGTTAAAGAGGCTGGCCCATCTACGCCGGTTGAAATTCAGGGTCTATCTGATGTGCCAAATGCTGGCGACGAAGTCATTGTGTTGAATGATGAGCGCAAGGCGCGTGAGATTGCCAACTTCCGTCAAGGTAAGTTCCGTGAAGTTAAACTGGCCAAACAACAAGCGGCTAAGCTGGAAAACATGTTTGAGCAGATGGGTGAAGGCCAGGCGCAAACCTTGGGCTTAATCATTAAGTCTGATGTACAAGGTTCATTTGAAGCGTTGGCAACCAGTCTGCAAAAACTTTCTACCTCAGAGGTAAAAGTGAATATTATTCACACTGGTGTTGGTGCAATCAGCGAGTCAGACGTCAACTTAAGTGCTGCGTCTAAAGCAGTATTGATCGGATTTAACGTGCGTGCGGATTCCGGTGCGCGTAAATTGATTGATACCCTGGGTGTAGACGTACGTTACTACAATATTATCTACGAAGCAGTGGACGAGATTAAAGCTGCACTAGGTGGTATGTTGCCGCCAGAGCAAAAAGAAAGCATGATCGGTACGGTAGAGGTTCGTGAAGTATTCCGTATCTCTAAAGTAGGCGCGATTGCTGGTTGTTATGTACAAGACGGTATGATTAAACGTCACTCTAAAGTACGTGTGTTACGTGCGCATGTGATTATCCATACAGGTGAATTAGATTCACTCAAACGCTTCAAAGATGACGTAAAAGAAGTGAAAAATAACTTTGAATGCGGCTTATCACTTAAAAACTTCAACGATATTGAAGTTGGCGATATTTTAGAAGTGTATGAGATGGTTGAAGTGGCTAGAACTCTGTAATGGCTAAAGAATTTTCAAGAAGTCATCGCGTTGCGGAGCAAATGCAGCGCGAATTAGCAGATTTACTACAGTTCGAAGTCAAGGATCCGCGTGTCAGCATGGTGACGATTACGGCAGTTGAGGTAACTGGCGATATGGCGCATGCCAAGATCTTTTATAGCGCGGCCAAAGCCAGCGATAGCATGCAGCAAGGCCTGGAAAAGTCTGCGGGCTACTTACGTACGCAGCTTGCTAAGCGCATGTTGTTGCGTACCGTGCCGCAGCTACATTTTGTTTATGATGCCTCGATTGATAATGGCATGATGATGTCAAAATTGATCGATGAAGCCTTAGCTTCGAAGCCAGAAAAATCAAATAAATAGCTTTAAATACCACGCTCTAAATTTAATTGACGTAAAAGCTCAAGCCCTTGCAGTATAGAAGACCCAAAAAAAACATTAGCGGCGTGCTGTTGCTGGATAAGCCGCTGGGCTATTCATCTAACCAGGCGTTACAAAAAGTAAAGCTACTGTTTCAGGCGGCAAAAGCCGGGCATACCGGTACACTGGATCCTCTTGCCACAGGCTTGCTGCCACTTTGTTTTGGTGAGGCCACCAAGTTCGCACATTATCTAACCGATGCAGATAAAACTTATATTGCTACCTTGAAGCTAGGTGTCACGACCAGTACCGGCGATGCAGAAGGTGAAGTGTTAGTGACATCCCCGGTGAGTGTCAGTCAAGTGCAATTCGAGCAAGCTTGCCAGCAGTTTGTCGGCGAAATTAGCCAAATACCGCCTATGTATTCTGCTTTAAAGCACGAAGGCAAAGCGCTTTATGAATACGCTCGTGAGGGTGTCGAAATCGAACGTAAGGCTCGTGTCATCACTGTACATAGCATTTCACTAAATAATTTTGAGTCAGACACGGCGATGATTACCGTTACCTGCACTAAAGGTACCTATATCCGTACGCTGGCGGAGGATATAGGTCATTATCTTGGCTGTGGTGCGCATTTAGTCGGCTTACGTCGCACAGCCACGGCTAATTATCAAATAGCGCAGAGTATTACATTAGCGCAGTTTGAAGCCATGTCTCAAGAGCAGCGTTTGTCGGCTTTAATGCCAGCAGATAGCGCTGTGCTGGATTTCCCCGCGCTGGTATTAGATGCTGACAGTGCTTTTTATTTACAGCAAGGCCAAGCAGTATGGCAAAGCGGCATGATTCCTAGTGGGTTAATAAGGCTGTATAACGAGAGCCAGGTATTTTTGGGGCTAGGTGAGCAGCAAAGTGATGGGAAGATAGCGCCCAAACGCTTAATAGTTGAGCGTGATTGATGGCTAGGCAATCACCAGATAAGAACTTGATAAAAAATCAGCTAATACGGTAAAAAAGTCATTGATAAATCATGGATTTACCGATAGAATGCGCGGTTCATTGTAAATGAATGTTTTAGCGGGTTTTCTGCTTTAACATTGACGCTAATTATAATTATTAGGAAAAAAAATGGCAATTACAGCTGTAGATACCGCAAAAATCGTTAAAGAATATCAACGTGCACCTAATGATACTGCTAGTCCTGAGGTGCAAGTTGCACTGCTAACTAGCCGTATTACTTACTTAACAGAGCATTTTAAATCACACAAAAAAGACAACCATTCACGTCGTGGTTTGTTAGCGCTAGTTAGCCAACGCCGCAGTTTGTTAGATTATTTGAAACGTGAAGATGTAAGCCGTTATCAAACTTTGATTGAGCGTTTAAGCTTACGTAAGTAATTTTTATAAAAGTGACTTGCTTGCTACATTCTGGCTCGCTTTTATAATTGTAAGAAAAGCCGATTGCATGGTGATATGCATCGGCTTTTTTATTTGTAGTAAATCATCACTAATTTTTATCAAAGTAAATTTTAGTCATTGAATCAGAAAAAAGTAGTTGTTATTGGGTAGTGAATAGCAACTTATTGAAAAGATAAAGGAAAAAATATGTTTAATAAAGTGAAAAAAAGTATTCAATATGGTGCGCATGAGCTCACCATTGAAACCGGTGAAATCGCTCGTCAAGCTGACGGTGCGGTGTTAGTAAGTTATGGCGACACTGTAGTGTTAGTCACTGTAGTTGGTAAAACAGAAGTTAAAGCAGGTCAGGATTTCTTCCCATTGTCAGTCCATTACATGGAAAAATATTACGCAT
>JAZJZG010000211.1:0-3103 GCA_040389995.1 Pseudomonadota bacterium
GCCTATTGTTAAGCGGCAGCAAAGACTTAGTCGATCAAACAAAGAATCAACCGACCCTATCAGATCCTGCTTTCTTCTCTGTTGAGATTCATGGCACCCAATTCAGGGTAGTGCGTTCAACTGTTAGGTTAGTCCACGCCTTAAACACTCAAAATTTACACATTCAGGTTGCGGCAACACTGAATCGTCGTAATGCTCTAGCCAATAAAATATTGGTTGGTATTGTCATACCGCAACTAATATTAGTGCTGGTCTCTTTTTTAATTATCTCTGTCAGCGTTAAAAAAGGCTTGGCACCTTTAGCTGTGCTGCAAAATGCAGTTTCAAAACGCTCCGAACAAAATCTAAGCCCGATTGATTTACCTAATATACCGGAAGAAGTATCTTTAGTAGCTGACTCCGTGAATCAACTGATGAAACAATTACAGAATCTGATTTCTGGGCAGAATCGGTTTATTGCAGATGCGGCTCATCAACTCAGAACGCCACTCGCTGGTGCACAAGCACAACTTGAACTTGCAGAGCTGGAATCTAACCCATTGGTACTGAAGTCTATTTTACTTAAAGTACACCAGAGTTTAGATCGCTTATTGCATACCGTTAACCAATTACTGGTATTAGCAAAAAGCCAGCCTGAAGCGATGGCGATGATTAAAATGGTACCCGTTGACCTGAACCTCATTACAAAAGAGGTGGCATTAGAGATGGCACCTACCGCTATCCAGAAAAAAATTGATTTGGGTTTTGAACCTAGCGCAACGCCAGCGTTGTTCAAAGGCAACGCTGAACGACTAAAAGAACTGCTATACAACCTACTGGATAATGCTATACGGTATACACAAAATGGCGGCCAGATAACGATTTCCATCAACGTAACGGAATCTATCGTAGAACTTAGGGTGGCAGACAACGGCCCTGGGATTGCTACCGAAGAACGCGATAAGATATTCGATCGATTTCATCGTGTGATGGGTTCCGGCCAAGAAGGCAGCGGCCTAGGTTTAGCCATAGTAAAAGAAATCGCCAATTTACACGGTGCCAGTATTACTATCTTAGATGAAGCAGCGCATCAAGGTCTGCAGGTACTCATATGTTTCACCCGATATAAAAAGTAACGATGCAAAATTACTTTAAGAACCGCCTCTTTCTAAATAACACTTTGCAATCATCTACATAGGTAAATACTGCGGGAATAATCAACAGGCTTAAAAAAGTAGATGTAATTAAGCCACCGATAACAGCTACCGCCATCGGCGAGCGGAATGAAGTATCACCTGCACTCCAACCGGCGGCGATCGGCAACATGCCGGCACCCATTGCAATGGTTGTCATCACAATAGGTCGTGCACGCTTATGGCAAGCATCTATCAAGGCATCAAAACGGCTTAAGCCATGCTCTCGTTGTGCAAGAATTGCATATTCCACCAGTAAAATTGAATTTTTAGTGGCGATACCCATCAGCATCACCAAACCTATCAGCGATGGCATAGAAAAGCTTTTATGCGTGATTAAGCGGCAATGCGACGAGAATGGTAAACGGGTGCAAAAAATCTTTAAACAATAACACCAACACAATATAAATACACAACACGCCAGTGAGCATTGCCAGCGCGAAACTACCAAACAACTCGGTCATTACTTCAGCATCACCGATTTCAATTTGTTTAACACCCGCTGGCAACTGCTGAATACTAGGTAGTTTTTTAACTGCAGCCGTCACTTCGCCCAAAGTTAATTTTGCTAGCTCGACCTCGATTTGCACGTTGCGTGAGCGGTCATAACGGTCTATGACCGCTGGTCCGCCTTCTAAGCTCAAACTGGCAACCTGTGCCAGCATCACCGGGCCTTTACTGCCTGGCACGCTTAATCTCTCTAAAATACTTTGATCTAAACGTGCATCGTCTGATAGTTGCACCACTACCGGCACTTGGCGTTGGCTTAAATTAAGCTTGGCCAGCGCAAAATCATAATCGCCATTGGTAGCTATGCGCAATGTCTCACTGATCGCATTACTGGTCACGCCCAAATCTGCCGCCTTGCTAAAATCTGGCCGTACTATCATTTCCGGCCGAATCAGGCTGGCGCTAGAGGCAATATTACCAATGCCGGGGATACTGCGTAAATCCTGGCTAACGGCATCTGATGCCTGTTGTAGCGCAGCAGAATCATCGCCGCTCAACATAAGCACATATTTTTCGCCCGAACCGCCCAAGCCTATCTTGCTACGCACGCCATCCAGATTAATCAACGCCTCGCGAATATTATTTTCAATGATCTGTTTACTTGGCCTTGCAGCACGCTCATCTAATAATATAGTTAACGTTGCCAGCCTTGTCTCTGGCGCTCCGGAACTTGTAAATGCATCGCCACCCGCATTACCTCCGCCAATCGCGGTGTAGATAGTTTTCACATGAGGAATATTTTTAAGAAGCTGGCGTGCCTCTTCTGCAGATTGCTTAGTTTGCTCCAAAGTTGCACCTGGGGCTAACTCTAAATACACCTGCGTCTGCGAGCTGTCGTCAGCGGGAATAAAGCCTGTAGGCAACAATGGAATCAGCATCACTGAACCCGCCAAAAATAAAATAGCGGCGATGACTGTAATAAGCCTATGGTGCAGACACCATCGACTCAAACGCAGATAGCCTTGCATTATAGCGCCATCTTTGTTCTGGGTATGATTAGGCTTCAGCAGATAGGCAGACATCATCGGTGTAAGTACGCGCGCCACAACTAAGGAAGCAAAGATTGCAAATGAAGCCGTCCAACCGAACTGCTTGAAGAACTTACCAGGGATACCGCTCATAAACGCCGTTGGTAAAAATACTGCAATCAGGGTAAAAGTGGTTGCAACCACGGCTAAACCAATTTCATCGGCGGCTTCCATTGCCGCTTGATAAGGCGTTTTGCCCATGCGCAAATGCCGTACTATATTTTCAACTTCGACAATCGCATCGTCGACTAAAATACCAATAACTAAGGAAAGTGCCAATAACGTTACAACATTGATGCTAAAGCCGAAACTGGCCATGCCTATAAACGCAGGAATAACAGATAGCGGTAAAGCCACCGCACAAATAAACGTAGCGCGAAAGTTGCGTAAAAA
>JAZJZG010000211.1:3119-4838 GCA_040389995.1 Pseudomonadota bacterium
TTTATACTCATCTTTCACTGGCTGCACAAAATTAAATGCTTGGGTAAGTACTATATCTGGGTGTTTAAGCTTAAGTTCTGCAAAAGCTTTTTCCACCCCCGCGCCCACCTCCACCTCGCTCGCGCCTTTGCTTCGGGAAATCTCGAAACCCACTACAGGTTTACCATCTAGCAGCGCAGCCGAACGCGGCTCAGCAAAACTATCAGTCACTTTAGCCACTTGATTGAGCTTGATTTTTCGACCATCAGGCATCGCTAACTCGATATCGCCCAATGCTTCTGCCGAGGTTACGGTAGCGATAGTGCGCACGGGTTGCTCACTGCCACCTAATTTTGTACGACCGCCGGCAGCTTCCATCTGGCTTAATTTTAGCTGATGGGAAATATCCGCTGCCGTTGCATTCAGTGCTTGTAGTTTTGCCGGGTCCAGTTCCACTTTAATCTGCCGATCCACACCGCCTACACGCACAACCAAACCTACACCTTTGACACTGAGCAATTTTTTGGTGAGTTCGTTATCTATAAACCAAGACAGCGCCTCATCGTCCATGTTAGCAGCGCTAATGGTGTACGATAAAATAGGCGTTGCAGCTACATTGAGCTTACTGACCTCGGGGTCGCGCAGGTCGGTGGGTAAGTCCGCACGCACTTGCGATACAGCAGAGCGTACATCGTCCAGCGCCTCCTGTACTGGTTTTTCCAGACGAAATTCAGCGGTAATAGTCACTACACCGTCTTGCACTTTAGTGTAAATATGCTTTAAACCTTGTAAGGTAGCGATACTATTTTCAATTTTACGGGCGATTTCTGTTTCTAACTGGCTTGGTGAGGCGCCTGGTAATGATGCCGTAACATTCACCGTAGGTAAATCAAGGTCAGGAAAGTTTTGCACCTTCATGGCTTGATAACTCATCAGACCAGCGAAGGTGAGCATCACAAATAACATGATGGCTGGAATCGGATTTTTAATGCACCAGGCAGAGATATTCATACTGTTTATAAAGTGAAGTCTAGCAATGAATTATTTGAAGTCATGAATATTTACTGTACTGGAACAGATTTTGCTGAAGGATTTGGTGATGAAGGATTGGGTTTTGATACGACTTTAACCAAGTCGTTATCTGATAAAAATGCCCCGCCTTTAGCGACCAGCATTTCGTTAAGTGTCAGGCCGCTGACGATTTGCACTAAATTGCCCATACGCTGACCTGTTTGCACCTTGGTTTGTTTAACGTGATTATTTTTTACTACAAACACATAGGTAAAACCATCGCGCATCACCAATGCTTGTTGTGGCACAGCTAAAGTATTGGATTGACCCAATATGAACTCACCTTTAGCAAACATCCCGGCTTTCACGGTATTGTTAGCAGGCAAGTCAACGTAAACCAGTGTATTGCGCGTTTGCATATCTACCGTTGGCGATACTTTCCGCACTTTGCCATTAAAGCTCGAACCATCCGCAGCCATTACTTTAACTGGCATACCTATTTTTATTTTCGGTAAATCAGCTGAAACCACCTCTGCACGCCACTCTAACCGAGATTGGCGTATCAATCTAAAAAGCTCACTACCACTGCTGACAATCGACCCCACCGCTGCGCTGCGGGCGGAAATCACACCGCTATCAGGTGCGTAGATCTTCGTGTTTTTTAAACGAATTTGCTGTGTATTTACCGCTGCTTTATTCACTTCTACCCGTGCCTTGGCGGTTTCAGCC
>JAZJZG010000212.1:0-5516 GCA_040389995.1 Pseudomonadota bacterium
TTATATACGACGCATTGCCCACGTTAGCAAGTGCAGAAGCACAACAGCAAATCCCCCACGCCTGGAAAGCTGGCTGGCAAACAGTGAATTTGCGTAGGCAGCTAGAAGCGATGCCGGATGGTGGCGTGTTTGTGATGAGCGTACCGCTAGCACCTTATCGCTGCCCACCTGGCCCATATGAGCGTGCTGCACAAGTGGCGTATTACTTTAAACATAACAAACCAAAATCCAAAGTCATCGTGTTGGATGCTAATGCAGAAATCACCTCGAAAAAAGGTTTATTCACTAAAGTGTTTAACGAGATGTACGCAGACTTAATTGATTATCGTGCCAATAGCGCCGTTGTGGATGTAGCTGTCGCGACTAAAACGGTGAGCACCGATTTTGATACAGTGAAGGCCGATGTACTCAATATCATTCCACCACAACGCGCGGGCAAACCAGCGCAAATGGCAAAACTCAACAACATTGATAAGTCCTGGTGCGAAGTTGATTTTCTTACTTACGAGTCTAAACTAGCAGCTGGTGTACATGTCATTGGTGATGCTATTTCCGCCGCCTTACCAAAATCTGCGCATATGGCAAATAATCAGGCGAAAATTTGTGCCAATGCGATTGTGCAATTAATGGCAGGGCTCGCGCCAGACCCATCGCCAGTATTCGCTAATACTTGTTATAGTTACGTTACAGATAAATCTGCCATGCATGTGGCGAATGTTTACCGTTATGACGAAGCTAAAAAAATCATGGTATCCGCTGAAGGTGGAGGTGTTTCAGCACAACCGACAGAACAGGAAGGTGTATACGCTGACGCCTGGGCACAAAGTATCTGGGCAGATACGTTAACCTGATAGTCTTTTAATTTAATATACAAAAATGCGACAACATCCTCGATTAACTATTTTTGTATTACTTGCAGCCTGTGGCTTGTTCAACACACAGGCTGCGAATGCTGGTAACGATATAAGCAGTATTAAACTCCCCAGTGGCTTTAAAGCGACAGTTTATGCCGATCAGCATATTAAGCATGGAGAATATTTAGCCGATGCCAGATTCATGACATTTGATTCAAATGGCAATCTTTACCTTTCATCGCCTAAAAGCAACAGCGTTGTCATGTTGGTAGATAAAAATAAAGATGGCATTGCTGATGAAGTCGTCATTGTTGCAACTAATCTTAATGCGCCTCAGGGCTTGGTGTTTGTCGGAGATAAGCTTCTGGTTGCGAATCAGGATGGTGTGGTTCAACTGGAAAAAAATGCAGGTGCCTGGCCGGCTAAAGTGACACCGTTCATTAATGGCTTGCCATCTGGTGGACATACACTCAAAAATATCAAACTTAGTCCGGATGGCTATTTGTTTATTAATGTTGGCTCAAGCTGCAATGTGTGTGTGGAAAGTGACCCTACTCGTGCAACGATTTTACGCTATACCCTTGACGGCAAACCTGCGGGCGCAATCACCACGTTGGGGCGACACTCACAGTCGGCCATTTGGGCGCGAGGGCTACGAAACTCTCAAGGTTTTGCCTGGCATCCGCAATCCAGCGCTATGTATGCCACCAATGATGGTGCAGATATGCGCTCAGGCACTAAAGGTGGTGCCGTCAATGATGAGTTGCCGCCGGAGCATTTAAATAAGATTGAAGTGGGCAAGCACTACGGTTGGCCATATTGTTGGGGCAATCAGGTAGCTGACCCGAATTTTGTAGCAGCGCAAAACAGTCAACAAGATGATAGTTTCTGTAAAACTACGCAGGCGCCAGCAATCACTTTTACATCACACGCAACACCGATAGGTATTACCTTTTTGGATAAAACAAATTTTCCCGCTGATTACAAACAAGATGCGATAGTCGCTTTGCATGGCTCCTGGAATCGGAAGCAACCATCAGGCTATAAACTGGTACGCGTTAACTTTAGTCAAGATGCCAATGGCGTTAAAGCAACCAAAGTAGAGGACTTTGCAACAGGCTGGCTGGTCGGAGATTATGCTTGGGGCAGACCGGTAGATGTTGCCGTGGGACCGGATCATGCATTGTATGTGTCAGATGATAAAGCAGGGTCGATATATCGTATTACTTATCAGCCAGATGCTAAATAGCCGTATTCCCGATTTCTGCTTAATAATGGTGAGGAATGCCAAATGAAAACTATACTAAAAAAAATTGCTTACTTAAGCATAGCGGCGCTCCTCAGTGCTGCAACTGGGGCGTATGCCTCTGAATCTAAAACAAATACCTTGTTGTATATCAGCCCCAATGACTACAACTATAGCGTGCATTTATTACATCCTTACTATGATTATTGGTTTGAGCAAGGACCATTAGTTGAGCCGATTGCCTTAAACGCACTTAAGGCAAAAGACAGCGAATCTGCGCTTTGCAAAGCCAATGAAACTGCTAATACTATTATCCGTGTTAAACCGAGCGTATTTTATAACCCGCAGTTACGTGTTTACCACAGTAAACTAGTGGCCACGGTGTATTCTGGCGGCGGCAACGTGTTGGGCACCTATGTAGGCGAGGCTCAGCAGCTAGGCGCCAATAGTGTGGATAATGGCATCACGTACAGTTTAAATAAAGTGTATACCTTGGCGATGCAAGACTTAATGACTAAGCTAAAAATTGATACAGTGACGGGTGGCGCTAGCCACGAAACTAAATTGCCTTGTGGCTTGATTGGCGCACAGGCGGAAACAAAAGTGAATTTTTATTAAATATTATTGAAGTACATTAAATTCTAAAGATATGAACATAGGGAAAGTCATGCAAAAAAAACTATTAATCGGTGCACTGATGTTGGCGTTCGCAAGTGTAGCTTCTGCTGAAGGGGCTAAAAGCAATCAAGGTGTGATGCATAAAATCACAGGTTTAAAAACACCGGAATCGGTAGTGCAGGCGAAAAATGGAAAAATCTACGTATCTGAGATTAACGAATTTGGTAAAGATGGCGATGGCCAAATCACGGTAATCGAAAATGGCAAACCACGCGTATTTGCAACTGGCCTGGATGACCCTAAAGGCTTGGTCATTATCGGCAAGTATTTATATGTTGCGGATAAAACCAAAGTTTTAAAAATCGACTTATCAGATCAGGTGAAAGGGCAGGTGCAAGTGTTTGCTGCTACCAGCGCATTTCCTGAAACACCATTATTTTTGAATGACCTGGAAGCTGACATTGCCGGTAATCTGTATGTCAGTGACACTGGTGATTTGAAAGGTAAAGGTGGCGCAATTTACAAGGTTGATCCACAAGGCAAGGTCACATTAGTGGTTAACAATAAACAAGAGCCACGTTTGCTGGGGCCAAATGGCTTAGTGATGGACGATACCGGCGATGTGATTATGGTGGTGGATTTTCTTTCAGGTATTTTATATAGCTATAACATGAAAACCCATAAGCTTACAGATTTGGCTGAGGGCTTTGGCGGCGGTGATGGCCTTGTGCATCATTCAAGCGGCAAAATGTTTGTCAGTGATTGGAATAACGGCAAAGTATTCAGCATTAACCTTAAAGGCGATGTAAAAGAAATTAAATCAGGTTATAAAGCTGCCGCGGATATTGCGCTGACCAAAGATGAAAAGTATTTGATGGTGCCAGATATGAAAGCTGGTGAATTAGATTTTATACCGCTTAATTAAAACGATTATCCTTTAATTACCAGTCCAAACTTAAACCCAAGCTTAAATCTAGGCTCAAGCCACTTTAGGGTGGCTTGTTTATTTGACTCTACCCGCACTGATTTTGAATTTGCCCACACTCATGTCGCCATTGCCAGAAATACGTAAGACTGCCCTAATGTGGCTAGCTGAAACTAACGCTGTTGATAAGGCTGTCGGTGTGCAGGCTTTTGGCAAGACTCTTTCTCCCGGATTAAATGACGACGAACTTGGTTGCACTATCGAGCCCAATATTCCACTATCGACCAGTTTAACCATACCTGGTCGCCCAGAAAAGCCAGAGCTAGTCTCGCCGTTAGAAGTAAAAAAACGCAGCATGAGGACATTGGAAGGTCGCGCTGCATTACTCCATGCACTTGCTCATATTGAGTTTAATGCAATTAATTTGGCATTGGATGCAGTGTGGCGTTTTACTGACATGCCAAAATCATACTATTTGGATTGGTTCAAGGTGGCGACAGAAGAATCGCATCATTTTTTACTTTTAAATACACATTTAGCTAGTTTAGGCTTTAAGTACGGTGATTTTACCGGTCATGATAGCCTGTGGGAAATGGTGGACAGAACCAAAGGCGACGTATTGGCGAGAATGGCGCTGGTGCCGCGCACTATGGAAGCACGTGGTTTAGATGCCAGCCCCGCGTTACGTAACAAACTTGCACAAGCAGGCGATACTAAGGCGGCCGAAATTTTGGATATTATTTTGGCAGATGAAATTGGCCATGTCGCTATAGGTAACCGCTGGTTTAACTACTTGTGTGAAAAAGATAATTTAGAACCTTTGAGTACCTACACACGTTTATGTCACACATACGCCGCCCCTAAGTTGCGCGGACCATTTAACCTGGATGCCAGACGTAAAGCGGGTTTTAGTGAGGCTGAACTGTTAAGTTTGACGCAAAGTTAATTACTGTGTCAGTAGGCCAATGGCACCGTTTAACCCTACATAATTAAGTGCGTAAGTAGCCTGGGCTTGTACGATAGGCTTGGCATGATATGCAATGCCTATGCCTGCCGCAGCCATCATTTTGAGGTCATTTGCCCCATCACCGATAGCAATCGTTTGTACTGCAGTTAAACCTAGCTGGTCACGTAATTTTATTAGTTCATCCGCCTTGGCTTGAGCGTCAACAATATTGCCCAGGACATTGCCGGTGAGCTTATTATCAATGATTTCTAGGGTATTAGAGACTGCATAATCAAGATTTAGCATAGCCTTAACCTGGTCAGCAAAAAAGGTAAAGCCGCCCGAAACCAGTAAAGTGGTAATGTTATGTTGCTTGCAGGCGGCTATCCATTCAACCGCGCCAGGGTTGAGTGTAAGTCTTTCGTGCAGCACACGCATGAGGTCTGACACTTGCAGGCCTTTGAGCAAGGCTACACGCTGACGCAAGCTTTGTGCAAAGTCTAGTTCACCCAACATTGCGCGTTCAGTAATTGCCGCGATTTGCGGCTTGATAGACATCATATCGGCAATCTCATCAATACACTCTATGCTGATGAGAGTGGAGTCCATATCCATCACACACAAACCGAAGTTTTTGAGTATTTGTGTATCTTGCACATAAGCACAATCGATATGCTGTTCCGCGCAAAATTGCAAAATTTCTGTTAATGCAACAGTTTGATTAGCAAGGTAGTAGCAATGTTCGGCAGTTTGCACAAATTGTGTGCTGGTGCTGCCGCATAACTGATGTATGTGTGCCAAATGTGAATGAGTAATGTACGAGCCGTTAATCCCGGAGCTTTGAACAACTAGACGCATGAAGTTTGATTTCGTTTAATTTTATTAATAGTGTAATTATACACTTGGCAACTTCAACATTAGCCTACT
>JAZJZG010000213.1:0-1743 GCA_040389995.1 Pseudomonadota bacterium
ACCTCCGACCTCGTCATTATCAGTGACGCGCTCTAACCAGCTGAGCTAATCGCCCGAATGGTGGAGACCGCAGCCTTGCGGCTTTGGTCCCCATGTAATTTGGTGGAGCAACAGGGACTCGAACCCTGGACCCCTGCCTTGCAAAGGCAGTGCTCTAGCCAACTGAGCTATTGCCCCAAATTTACTTCGGTAATTCTACCTAATATCTGTAATTTTTACAAGGCGTAGCCCTATAACACTCTTGTTTAAATCAATACTTGATGGTATAATTAGGTTATGATTGGGAAAGAACCAGATCCCTTTGCGCCACCAGTACGCGCTTTCTTCGGTCCTATAAGAGTGCCTTTTGCTAATCTTGATGAACTAAGAAAAAGCATGGTTAACGATGACAAGATCCTAATTCAATCAATTGGTGCCAGACTTATAGATGATTTCTGGCTTGAATCCGTTGAGTCTGAAAATTCAGCAAGAACCTTAATTGGACCAATGACAGAATCAAAGCATAGGTATAAAATTCTCGCAGGCCTGCAAAGTTTAGTCACTGAAGTTTATACAGCCATTGCGCCCGAAACATCTCCGATTTCCGAACTTGATACATCAATAATTGACAGCATCGCTTCTCGCACAAGAAAAGCCATGATGGCTACTGTTTTCAAACTTGATAAGGATGAGGGCGTAGCTCCCGATCAGCAGGCGCGTAATCGTGCCAGGGCTGTTGCAATTGCTGAAGAAGAAATTGCAGACGGTCATCCTCATGAGGCACGATTACCGCAAGTTGTAGGTGAAGTTTACGAAATATTGGTTCCTGGCACTGTTGCCTTGCAACAAAAAATGTTTGACCAAACATACAGACTCGACGATTGGGATGGCATAGGTTTTAGAGGAATTGAGATTCCCAACTCTGCAGCTTAAATAAAAAGAATCCCCCATCGCCCACCAATAAACTTTAGGCGTGAATATTAACTTTAACAGTTATTGGTATTTCAGCCACTTCCCTGTAAGTTCTTTGGTCTCTGTTTGATAGAAATACCTTAAACTTATATAGCCCGCTATCTGTTGCACCAAAAACTGGTGACTTTATTCTTGTGCGCAGGCGTGCCATATTCTTTTCAAATACAACGGGATTTTCAAACTTACCAATCTCATTTTTTTCAGGGTCAAATACAGTAATCTTTAGTATGCGATTTTCTTCTTCTGAAACATCCTCGCGATAGAAAGTACTCGTTACTTCAAACGGAAGAGGGGTGGCTAAAACTTGACCTTTGGGTATATTCTCTGCGCTATCAACATCAATCGTAATTTCCTCATAAATATCATTTATGCTTAACACGTTTGTTTCCGCATCGATTTTACTCTCCCTAGATACTACTGACCAAATGTGTTGAATCATCGCTTGCTCCTAGATTTTTAAAATTATAATTTCTTAATTCACTCGCTCTTTTAGGCTTATAGATTAATAGATCTTCCAACGTAAATGTTCCTGTAGACTTGGGCCGAAAAATTATATCGAGCTCATAGCCAAGCGCATTGGACACCTCGACAAGTTTAGAGATACTGTAAGAACTGCAGCCTGGTGTTTCCCATCTAATGATATTTGACTGGCTAGTATGGGCTTTCTCGGCTAATGCCCTCTGACTTAAGCCTGTTTGTTTTCGCATATTAAAAAGTTGGTGGGCAATCTTAATAAAAACACCAAATTTAGTTGTATTGATGGCTGACTTTGGATCTTTCTTATCGATTTCA
>JAZJZG010000214.1:0-12777 GCA_040389995.1 Pseudomonadota bacterium
CAATACTTCAGCTGCTTTGGTCAGCGTGCCGGCGGTATCAACCATGTCATCCATAATCACACAGGTACGGCCAGCCACATCGCCAATAATGTTCATGACCTTGGCGACATTGGGTTTTGGGCGGCGTTTATCAATAATCGCTAAATCTGAGCCCAGTTGTTTGGCACATGCACGCGCACGTACCACACCGCCAACATCCGGTGACACCACCATTAAGTTGTCATGGTTTTGTAACAATAAATCTGCGAGTAAGATTGGCGTCGCATAAATATTATCTACCGGAATGTCAAAAAAACCTTGAATCTGGTCAGAGTGTAAATCCATTGTCAGCAAGCGGTTCACACCCACGCCGGTGAGCATATTCGCTACGACTTTTGCTGTAATTGCTACACGAGCCGAGCGTGGACGGCGATCCTGGCGTGAATAACCAAAGTAAGGGATTGCTGCAGTGATTCGTCCAGCGGATGAGCGGCGTAGTGCATCCACCATGACCATGACTTCCATCAAGCTATCATTAGTCGGGTGGCTAGTCGATTGCAATACAAAAACATCGCGACCACGTACATTTTCTAATAATTCAACGGTGATTTCGCCATCGCTAAAACGTCCTACGTGCGCGCGACCGAGTTCTATACCTAAGTGGGTAGCAACTTCTTGGGCGAGCACTGGATTGGCATTGCCAGTAAAGACCATCATGTTGCCGTTAGACGTCATTTGATTTCCTATTGTGCTTGGGTGTTACACGCAACCGCGTGAAGCTATCAATAAACTTTATAAAATACTTACTCAAAAAATAAAAGCGTGTAAATCAATATAATCTACACGCTCGCTATTTTAATCTATGCAGACGCTTAGTCTGCATACTAAATTTTGGCTGAGGAGGAAGGACTCGAACCTTCGGATGCTGGGATCAAAACCCAGTGCCTTAACCAACTTGGCGACTCCCCAATATTCTTAATCAGCCTATTTAAGTTATAAACTTAAGGGGTGCTGACTTAACCCTTTTGCTACAAAACCCTGTATACCTTCAGGTTTCTGCTTGCATATACCTACTGCAGTTTGCTCGTCTGCCAATTCTAGAAATACCGAGGCGCCAGAACCGCTCATTCTTGCATCACCAAACTGTTTCAGCCATGACAAGCAAGCTAAAACCTCTGGATACTCACTACAAACTATTTTTTCTAACTGATTCGTAAACTCGGCGCTTATGTTGCCTACGACTGAATTGCTGCCGTTTGAATTTGCCATCCCTAAGAAGGTCGACATTGTCATAGAAATCGTATTTTTTGTCAATTGCTTATTGGCAAATATTTGCGCAGTAGACACATGCACATTGGGATTAAGTATCACGTAGTAGGCATTGGGTAGGTGAATGGTTTGCAGTTGCTCACCTATGCCTTCTGCCCAGGCATTTTTGCCAAAAACAAAAAATGGCACATCGGCACCCAGTTGCAGGCCCAGTGCTTGTAATTCGCTGTTACTGAGATTCAGGTTCCATAAGTGATTCAAGGCTAGCAATACTGTCGCGGCATCCGAGCTGCCACCGCCCAGGCCGCCGCCCATGGGAATGTTTTTTTCAACGAAAATCTCTACGCCTTGCTGGCAATTGGTATGTTGCTGCAAGAGTTTGGCTGCCCGCACACATAAATCCTGGTTTTCCGGCACGCCTATTACATTGTTTATGCGCTTAATTGCTTGGCTTTGTGTCGGCTTTAAGTAAATACTGTCATAAAAGTCGAGTAGTCTGAAAGTGGTCTGTAGTAGATGATAGCCATCTGCACGCTGCCCAATGATGTGCAGAAATAGGTTGATTTTTGCTGGCGCCAGAAATCTTTGAAAATCTTGAAGTGCTTGTGTGTCTTGCATGGGTAGTATTTTAGCCTATGTGCTGCGGATGGGAAATAAGTTGTTATTTATTGCGAATTACGGCATGAGTTATGCTTATCAGCTATATCATGTTATTGGTATGAGGTTTGACTTAATGTTGAAATGCGTGAACTAAAGCGTACGTACAGATTCAAATAAACTAAGCGTTAAACATGGAATATAAAACATGTATATTATATTATATGTTTTATATAAGACATAAGTATTCTATAATAATGCGCTAAACATGTAGCACATGTGAAGGAATGCTCCTGATAATATAAATGGAGTTTAGGCAATGTTTGTGTTGAGTGCGCTTTACCCTGGCGCGAAGTCAATACTTGCTAGCCACGGCCTTACAAGACTAGTAACAATAAACTGATTTATTTTTTTAATTATTTGAGAGTACAACATGGCACTGGTATCACTGCGTCAATTGCTAGATCATGCGGCTGAACACGACTATGGTCTGGCAGCGTTTAATGTCAATAATATGGAGCAGGTGCTCGCCATCATGCAGGCAGCGGATGAAGTGAACAGCCCTGTTATTTTGCAGGCCTCAGCTGGTGCCAGAAAGTACGCGGGTGAGCCTTTCTTACGGCATTTAGTCCTCGCCGCAATTGAATCTTACCCCCACATTCCAGTTGTGATGCACCAAGATCATGGGCATACGCCGGCTGTGTGCATACAAGCGATGCGCTCAGGTTTTTCCAGTGTCATGATGGATGGTTCCTTGATGGAAGATGCCAAAACGCCTTCCAGCTATCAGTATAATGTAGAAACTACCCGAAAGATTGTTGAGCTAGCACATGCCATAGGTGTTTCTGTAGAAGGTGAGTTAGGCGTATTAGGCTCGCTGGAAACTGGGCTGGCCGGTAAAGAGGATGGGTCGGGCGCAGAGGGTACATTAAACCACAGTCAATTACTCACTGATCCAGAAGAGGCGGCTGATTTTGTGCGCCAGACCGGGGTGGATGCTTTGGCCATTGCCATCGGTACCTCACACGGTGCTTATAAATTCACTAAACCACCTACTGGCAAGACTTTGGCAATTAGTCGTATTAAAGAGACTCATGCACGGATTCCCAATACACATCTAGTCATGCATGGCTCATCATCTGTACCGCAAGAATGGCTGCGTATCATCAATGTATTTGGTGGCGATATGGGTGAAACTTATGGTGTGCCTGTGGAAGAAATAGTCGAAGGCATCAAATACGGTGTGCGCAAGGTCAATATCGACACTGACTTACGTATGGCCTCTACTGGTGCATTACGACGCTTCTTCGCCCAAAATAGAACAGAATTTGACCCAAGAAAATATTTAGCCGCTACTACAATTGCCATGCGCGATATTTGCAAAGCGCGCTATGAAGCTTTTGGCTCTGCAGGTCAGGCATCGTCCATAAAGCCTATCTCTTGTGACACGATGGCGGCGCGTTATAAAAGTGGCGCGTTACTTGCAGTGGTTAAATAACGACCAATTTATAGTCGGTGATAGACTGATGGATTGGCAAACGGAATTGATAGGACAGAATATGCGCCGAAACCTAGTAGTAGGAAATTGGAAAATGCATGGCAATATGCATAGTAACGAACAGTTGCTTAATAGCCTGATTGAAGGATTAAGCGGCTTAAAAAATACGGACTATGTAGTATGTGTACCGAGCCCATATTTGTTTCAGGCCAGACTGTTGCTGGAAAACACCAACATTGCCTGGGGCGGGCAGAATGTTAATCAACATGAGCAGGGCGCCTTTACTGGCGCTGTGGCTGCAAATATGCTGACTGACCTTGGTTGCACCTATGTGATACTTGGTCATTCCGAGCGACGCAGTTTATTTTATGAAAATAATTTAACTGCGGCTGCCAGGTTCGACGCGGCAATTAAGGCTGGCTTAACGCCAATTATGTGCGTAGGTGAAACAATTACCGAGCGTGATGCAGGTTTGACTGAGGTGATAGTGGCGAGCCAGATGGATGCAGTGTTAGCCAGCCTGGGCGATAAAGAGTTTGCCAGAGCCATGGCGTTAAATATGGTGTTTGCTTATGAGCCTGTGTGGGCAATCGGTTCTGGTAAAACCGCTACGCCTGAGCAGGCACAATCTGTACATCAATTTATTCGCAATCGTATCGCACGCCGTAATGCCGAGGCTGCAGCCAAGGTGCGCATTATTTATGGCGGTAGTGTGAAAGCCTCCAATGCTGAAGAATTATTTGCCATGCCGGATGTAGATGGCGGACTGATTGGCGGCGCATCGTTAAAGGCGGATGAATTCGAGGCGATTTGCCGCGTTGCAAATAGCGTTCAATCTAGTGCATGCCTGATGGACTAAATGAATAGAGTTTGTTGAAAGCGGGTAGTTAAATTTTCTGCATTTGCGGACCTGGCTCAGATTAAGTAAGCCGGGTGCTACTAAAAATATCCATATGAAAAACATCGTTATTTTAATCTCCGGCAGTGGCTCGAATATGGTGGCTATCGCTCAAGCTGCTAAAAGTCAGAGTTGGCGCAGTAAATTTGATGCGCATATAGCCGCTGTTGTCAGTAGTAAACCTGATGCAAGCGGCTTGGCGTTAGCGAATGCGTTGGGGATTATTACAGAGTGCCTAGACCATCGCGCATTTACAAGTCGTGAAGCATTTGATGCGGCACTGATGCTAAAAATTGACACTTATGAGCCAGTGTTGGTGGTGCTGGCTGGTTTCATGCGGATTCTAACACCAGCGTTTGTAGTACATTATGCGGGGCGCTTAATTAATATTCATCCATCACTACTCCCTGAGTTTACCGGATTAAATACCCATCAAAGAGCAATCGATGCTGGCCGTCGGTTTGCCGGAGCTACAGTCCATCTGGTGACAGACGAGTTAGATATTGGGCCGATTCTAGCGCAAGCTAAAGTACCAATATTTTCAGGCGATACTGCAGCGATGTTGGCTGAGCGCGTGCAAATGCAAGAACACCAGATTTATCCGCAAGCGATTGCCAAGCTATTAGAGACGCTATGATTTAATTGTTTGAATGACGTTTTCGCGCAATTGTGAACACGTCATTGTGCTTAATCATTAAGTCCGGGATGATCTTGTTCTGGAGTGATACGCTATCAGTCTTTCAACCTCATCTTTGCTTCCCATCATCACTGGTACGCGCTGATGTATTGCGTGCGGCCGCACTTCCAGAATTCGCTGCAATCCAGTGCTAGCAGCGCCGCCGGCTTGTTCAATAATCAAACTCATGGGGTTCGCTTCATACATCAAGCGTAACTTGCCGGTGCTAGCCTGGCCATTTTTAGTCTTAGTATCAACTGGATACATAAATACGCCGCCACGGACTAAGATACGATGCACTTCTGCCACCATAGAAGCCACCCAGCGCATATTGAAGTCTTTCTTGCGATCACCTTCTGCGCCTTGTAAACACTCATCTATATAGCGCTGCACAGGCTCGTGCCAGAAACGGTAATTCGACATATTGATGGCGAACTCTTGTGTTTCAGCAGCAATCCGCATGTTTGGATGAGTAAGGTAGAACTCATCCGCATCCACGTCTAGGGTAAAGCCATTCACACCATTGCCAGTAGTGAGTACCAGCATGGTCGATGTGCCATACAAGGCATAGCCAGCACAGACTTGCGCTGTTCCCGGCTGCAAAAAGTCTGACAGTGTGGGTGAGCTATTGGCGCTTTTGAGTATAGAGAATATCGTACCTACCGATATATTGACATTGACATTCGATGAGCCATCCAGCGGGTCAAACAACAGTAAATACTGGCCATTTTGTTTATGTGCTGCGGCAATCTGAATCATGTCGTCCATTTCTTCGGACACCATGCCAGCCACATAACCACTTTGCTGATTGCCAGCTATAAAAATATCGTTAGTAATGACATCCAGTGCTTTTTGCACTTCACCCTGCACATTTTCAGAGCCCAGGCTACCCATATTGCCAGCAAGTGCGCCTTTATCTATGGAAACGGCAATTTTTTTACAGGATTGAACGACATCTTTCAGTATCGCCCGCAGTGCTTCACTGTGCTCGCCTTGTAAATGTTGTTTTAAAAACTCGGTAATGGACTGGTGCGGAGACATGCTGCTTTCCCGATGTAAGAAAGCCTTTATTTTACATTAACAGCGTTGTATTTAATGGGTATTTCGTTAGCTATTGATGGCTAGCATCCCATTTTTCTACCAGTAATTTTAGGTTGACCTTTGCACTTTTCAGTAAAATCTTGCTTGGTAAAGATAGGCCATTGTTATCTACGTAGTTTTGATATTCAATATCCCAGCCATCTTGGCTTAATGAACTTAATTTACCTTGGTCATCCCAAGCATTGGCTAGTATAGGCGAGTTAGTCGGGCGGCCGAGCGACCAGTCAGCCAAGCCTGCAAGCGGGAGCCGCCAACCTAAGGCCTTTTGTGTGAGGGTTTCTGCATCGGTGGCTGAAGTGCTGTTGCCTTTTGCATCTACCAGCACCACTTGATCTGCAGTTTTTCTGATGCTTGCAACTTGGCCGCCTAGTGGTGAATAAAGCGAAATATCATCGTTAGTCTTGTCATGTTGCCAATTAAGGCTGCCAGAAAAGCCTTTGCCCTCAGTCTGTACGCCAATACGGCCTTTGAGTGTGAATTGCTGGATTGCGCTAATGCTTTGCAAATGCTGCTGGTGCAAGGCTAGCGACGCAGCATTTGCCGAGGGTTTTACTGCAGAAATGCCGGTGCAACTTTGCAGTAGTGCAAAAAGCGCAGCGAACAAAATAATGCGGATGACATGCATATTGAAGACAGTGCTAACTATAGATTGAAATCGTTAACTTGAAAAAACTCAATTACGATTTGAATCTATTCGTCGTAGCCAGTAACACATCATTGGTTGGATCATTGGTCAAACCATCGTTCCAAATCTTTTTTGCTTCTTCATGCAAGCCTTTTTGCCACAGTACTTCGCCTAAATGCGCGGCAATTTCTGGGTCTGGGTTTACTTTATAAGCTTGCTGCAAGTAATCAATGGCTTTATCCAAATTGCCTTTACGGTAGTGTGCCCAGCCTAGGCTATCTAGCATGTAATGGTCATTAGGGCTGATTTTCAATGCTGTTTCAATCAGGCTGATTGCTTCGTCTAGTTTGATATTGCGATCTGCAAATGAGTAGCCCAGTGCATTGTAAGCAGCGGCGAAGTCAGGCTTCTCGGCAATCGCTTTGCGTAACTCTGATTCCATCAGGTCTTCTTTTTTCACCCGTTCGGCGGCAAGTGCGTAGTCATACACAAGCTCTGGCGTGTTAGGTAGATTCTTCACGGCTTTATCCAGCAAATCAAATGACTCCTGATTACGTTTCGCTTTGGCTAACATACCTGCCTGTGCTTGAATGACAATGATTTGCTGCTCACTATTCAAGTCATCAAGACTGTCTAGTGCTGCAATGGCTTTATCTACAGATTGCGTGCGCGCAATCACGCTGGCAACATCAAGCTGCGCTTCAAGATAACGTGAGCCTGGCTCTATTTTGTTGTACCAATCAACGGCTACATCATCGTGATGGAGTTTTTCAGCGGTTTGCCCAAGGTAGATATATAGTTGGTCGGTATCTTTAAAGCCTAGTTTAAGTGCTTGTTGAAAATAATTCTCAGCAGCGGCATAGTCATTTGCCTGATAAGACAGTAGGCCAATAACCGTTATTACCTCAGGGTTGTCCTTGGTGTTTTTGAGTACGATAGGGAACTCTTTTTTAGCTGCATCATATTGTTTCTCGTTCACCAGTAATTTCGCCATATTGAGGCGCACTTCATTCGCATCAGGGTATTTGGTTAGAAACTCCTGGTAAAAACTCAATGCTGCCTGTGGTGATTGCCCTGATAGCACTTGACCTTTAAATAGTGCAGCCACATACCAGCCGGGCTTAAGTGTTTCTGCCCGGTCTAGTGCTTGGAGTACAACATCATCCTGATTGGCAGTATAGGCAGCTTGAGCAATGGCAAACTGGGCTTCTGCTAAATTTGGATATGGTTTCGCTAAGGATTGGACTAAACGCAGCACAGCGGCTTTATCGCTGCTCCTGTTTAATAGGCTATTAATGAAAAGAAAACCGCTGGCCCGCGTATCTTCTTTAGCTAATAGTTTCGCCAGGAACGGCTCTGCGTCACTTAACTGGCCGCTGGTGATTAACGCCTCTGTCATCGCCTGCTGTGCTTCGATTGAGGAAGGGTCTAGTTCTGCCCATAATTTGATGGCAGGCACAGTTAAACTGTTAACGTTGCCGAACACTGCAATTTTGGCCGCGCGTTCTGCCAGGCGCGGGTCTTGTTCTGATTTTGCCAAATCATAAAAAATCGAGCCAGAGGTCGCAAAGTCGCCGCGTTGACCGGCAATTTCACCTACTAGATATTTATATACAAACTCGGCGGTAAGTGGAATCTCAGGAGCGCTTGCTGCGGCAGTAGCTGATGTATTAGTGGGTGCAGTGCTGGGCTTAATATTATTTTTAGTCGCGCAAGCATTCAGGCTCAATGCGCTGGCTAATAAACATGCACAAAGTAAAGATATATGAGTCGGTGATGTTTTTTTCATTGTTTTTTTCACGGATTTTATCTCTTGAGCGTTAGTTCTTAATGGATTAAAAGTTGGGAACATAAGGTTTAAATTTTTTAAAGTAATAAAGCTTGTATCTCAATATTAGCTTTAAGATTGATGATCTAATTAGGATAATAAACGATTATTTTACAATAGTACGGTTCTATTTCTTAGTCCGTGACAGGTGTAGCAAGTTCCTACATAATTACGAACTGACTATATTGCCTGTCATTAGTACTTTCCAGTAGTGTTGGGAGTTTTTCATTAGTCGTGTTTTCAGGCGGATGTTAAATAATTCCGCTGGATCAGTTGTTTTTCGAGTAAATTTCTAGTAAATATTGATATTCCAGTGAATATTGACATTTGAAATATCTAAATTGAACGTTTTGAATTGAGTAACTATGAATGATTTTACAGTAGAGGCAACCCAGCTTACGCGACTTTATGGTGGTCGAGAAGCCGTGAGTAATGTAAGTTTTACCTTAAGTAAAGGTGAAGTGCTTGGTTTTTTAGGGCCTAACGGTGCTGGTAAATCTACCACCATGAAAATGCTCACAGGTAATCTCGCACCTAGTCATGGTAGCGTGAAAATTTGCGGCGTAGACATGATAGAGCAGCCTAAAGAAGCGAAAGCGCTGATAGGCTACTTGCCTGAAATGCGCCCGCTATATAAAGAGTTTACCGTGGATGAATATCTCACTATCGCAGCGCGTTTGCATAGGGTGAGTGCAGGCCATATCCGGAAAGCGGTGGAAATAGCAAAAGAGCGCTGTGGTTTAGGTCACATGAGTAAGCGCCTGATCGAGAATCTATCTAATGGCTATCAACAACGCGTCGGTATCGCTCAAGCGATTATCCATAACCCGATGGTGGTGATTCTGGATGAGCCGACAGTTGGTCTTGACCCAATCCAGATTCGTGATATTCGTGCCTTGATTCGTGAGGTTGGCGCTGAACGCAGTGTGATTATCTCTACACATATTTTGCCGGAAGTCGAAATGGTCTGTGACCATGTGCAAATTATCGATAAAGGCAAATTGGTCTTTAATGGCTCTATCGATGTACTTAAAAAACAACGCATAGGCAATAAGCTATTGATCGCTATGCATAATCCGCCAAGTATCGATGACATGCTGAAAATTGCCGGTGTGATTGAAGCTGAGCTTGTGTCTGGTGGTTTAATGCGTGTTCGCTTTGCCGATGATGCCGCACCAGCAGAGGCCATAGTGCAAGCCGCGGTTAAAAACGGCTGGGGACTGTACCAAATCGCTCCGGATCAAACTAGTTTAGAAGACGTGTTTGTACAATTGACGTATCAAGAACAAGCTGCGGCTTAGAGCCAGAATTAAGGGAAGTATAATGATTATCAATGTAGCTAGAAAAGAACTGAAAAGCATGTTTGCCTCACCTATGGGCTGGGTAATTTTATCATTGCTCATGTTTTCCTTTGGTACATATTACTTAAATGGCGTGAATGATTATTTTGCCGTGATGTCCGGGGCGATGCGCCCTGCAGAGCGTACTGGTGTGACACAGTTTGTCGGACAAATGGTGTATGGCTTTGCTTCATTCATGGTGTTGTTCGCCGTGCCCTTACTTTCTATGCGCTTGATTAGTGAGGAGCGCCGCAGTCAAACATTGCCGTTTTTATTCAGTGCGCCAATCTCGTTGACAGAAATTGTGCTGGGTAAGTTTTTGGGCCTAGTCGCATTTCTAAGCATACTGATTGTTTTTATCGGTTTTATGTTGTCTACGCTTAACATCTGGGCAGATATCGATTTTGGCTTCATCATTGCCAATTCAATAGGCTTGCTGTTAATGGTAGCAAGCTTTTCAGCGCTGGGCCTATATTTTTCAAGCATGACGCAACAGCCGGTAGTGGCCGCGATTTTAACCTTTATCGCCTTATTCGCGCTGATGTTTTTAGATCGCTTTTTTGCCGGTGACCCGAGCAATACTTTAGCCAACCTGTCACTCACACGTCATTTCCAATCATTCTCCGGTGGTTTGATAGACACAGGCGATATTGCCTACTTTGTTTTATTTATAGTGACATTCTTAACTTTAACAGTGCGCCGTTTAGATGCTGACCGCTTACGTGGTTAGTTAAGTGCTATGCAAGCTAGTGAATGTTAACCCCTGTGAAATATTGGATCTTGTGAAATGAACATCAATCGTAAATTACGTTTTCAGCTATTAGTACAAAATGGTTTTTTTGTCGTGTTATTTTTATTGCTGGTGATTTTGCTGGGTTATTTGGCAAGCCAGTATCGCTATGCAAAAGACATTACGCAAGCGAACCGTAATATCCTTACCCAGGGCAGCGTGAACGTACTGAATCAGATGAAGGAGCCTGTGAATATCACGGTATTTGCTACCAAAGACGATGCGTCAGGAGGCGACAATTTCCGTAAAGGCATGATTGATTTTGTGGCGCGTTATCAACGTGCTAAGAAGAATGTGAATTTGAAGTTCATCAACCCATCTGAAGAGCCAAAACTGGCGCAAGACGCTGGCATTAAAAACGATGGTGAAGTGGTGGTAGAGTATCAAAAGCGTGTTGAGCATATTACGCCACCGATTGCTGAACAAGAGATGACCAACTTGCTGGTGAGGCTATCCCGTACCAATCAGCAAGCCGTGATGTATTTAGACGGCCACGGCGAGCGCAATCTAATCGGAGTTAAAAACTTTGATATAGGTGAGTTTGGTAAACAACTGGAAGCCAAAGGTTTCAAGTTTGCCAATCCTGATCTAACCATTGCGCAATCCGTGCCTAGCAATGGCGCCATGCTGGTGATTGCTAGTCCGCAAGTGGATGTGAGCGAAGTCGAAGCTAAAAAGATCAAAGCCTATCTAGAAGCTGGCGGTAATTTATTCTGGCTGTTAGATGATAATAATCTACATGGACTGCAAGAAGTCGCTGATTACCTGGGCTTGCAAGTATCGCCCGGTATTGCGATGGATATGGCGTCTGCTCAATATGGTGCTGATGCCCGCGTGTCGTTCGCCAGCTTATATGGTGAGCATGCGATCACAAATAATTTCATGTTGCGCACCTTATTCCCGGAAGCGCATGAGGTGACTGCACGTGGTAATGATGACAATGGCTGGAAAGTGAGTAACCTAGTAGAAGTCGCGCCCAATGGCTGGTTAAGCTCTGACAAATTAGTCAAAAATGTTAAGCCAGTATTTAACGAGAAAAAAGATAAGCGCGGTCCTATCAATATTGGCGTGGCACTAGAGCGTACCTATGGTAAAAAAGGTCAGCGTGTCGTGGTCATGGGTAACGGTAACTTCTTGTCTAATACTTTTATTACTAATGGCGGTAATTTGGATCTAGGCGTCAATATGGTGAACTGGTTAGCCGGCGATGATAAGCTCATCACTATTCAACCTATGCCGCTTAAAGACATTAATGTGACGATCCCAGATACCGATTCTGGCCGTATTATTGCCTGGACAGTATTTCATGGTTTTCAGTACTTTATTCCGCTAGCTATGATGATTGCAGGCTTCTTCTTATGGTGGAAACGTAGAAAAGCCTAATTGTTTAGTTGGACACTATCAGTTTTTTTAAAAGGTAATGCATGAAAAATCGTTGGTTACTTAATTTAGTGATGTTGTGTGTAGTCGCTGGTTTAGTGTCATTTTTGTATTTACGGCCTAAACAAGCCGCTGAGCAGGATAATACCTATGAAGTCTCTGACTATAAATTGGCAGAATTCAATGCGATCCGTGTAGAGTTTCCTACTAAAGCTGCGGTTACCTTTGCTAAAGTGGATGGCTTTTGGCGCTTAACAGCACCTAATCAAACCCGCGCAGATCAAGCTGCAGTGCAACGCATTTTATCCATTATTGCGGCTAAAACTAAAGATAAAATCGTCAGTACAGATTTAGAAAAATTTGGATTGAACAATCCATTACTCAAATTAAAGTTGTATCGGGATAAATCTGATGTAGAAGAGTTCGCGTTTGGTACACACAATCCAGTGACGGATGAGCAATATGTATTGCACAGGAATGCAATCTACTTAATTTCTAATGTCTATGGTGAGTACGCGTCTACACAAGTGATAGAGCTGGTCGATAAAGCACCATTAAAACCTACTGAAAAAGTGGCGGGCTTTGATTTTAGCCGCTTAGAGCAATGGGAAGCATCCAGGCTCAATGTAGACTTGGTCGATGGGCAGTGGAAAGTTTCCATTGCTACTGCCAAACCGCAGCAAAATGAACTGAATGAATGGCTGGATTATTCATGGGTGCATACATTGGCTAAAGAGGTCGAGTTTTATACGCCAGATCATAAAGCCACTTACCCGTCGTTTGAAGTAAAGTTAGC
>JAZJZG010000214.1:12795-13774 GCA_040389995.1 Pseudomonadota bacterium
TGCAAGAATCGCCGGAGCTACTGTTAGGCCGTCCTGATGAAGGCTTGATTTATCATTTTGCGCCAGACGTAGGCTTCAATATGTTGAATCCACCTATCAATCTGCCCAATTAGTCTCAAGCTTATTAAGTCAAATCAACACAACTTTGAAAGCCGCATAAGCTTATGCCAGAACTTCCCGAGGTAGAAACCACAAGGCGTGGGCTTTTGCCTCTGGTTGGCAATAGCGTTAAAAGTGTTGTCATACGTCACGCCACACTGCGCTGGCCGATACCGCAGCACTTGACTCATTCACTTCCCAGCCAACAGTTACGCAGTCTCACCCGTCGCGCTAAATACATTTTGTGCGAGTTTGATACCGGTGTTTTATTGCTGCATCTTGGCATGTCAGGACGTATTTGCTTGCTAGATTGCAATTATCCAGCAGAAAAACACGACCATTTCGATATTGAGTTTAATGATGGTCAAGTGCTACGCCTGCATGATCCGCGTCGTTTTGGTGCAGTATTATGGATAGACAATAAGCGCAATGACCATGTGTTACTTAATAGTCTAGGCCCAGAGCCATTAGAAGGTAGCTTTAATGCCAAATATCTGCATCAGGCTTTACGTAACAAATCGCTTGCCATCAAAAATGCCATCATGGATGGCCATGTGGTGGTAGGCGTAGGTAATATCTACGCCTCAGAATCACTGTTCCGCGCCCGCATTCATCCAGAAACTCCAGCTAAACAATTAAGCTTAAATAAATGTGAGCGCTTAGTTACCGAAATAAAATCTACGCTGCATGATGCACTAAAGGCTGGTGGCAGCAGCTTGCGGGATTTCTTTGGTGCGGATGGTAACCCTGGGTATTTTCAGCAGGAATATTTTGTCTATGCCAGAACGGACGAGCCGTGTAAGATTTGTAACTCAGCCATCAAATGCATACGGATAGGGCAACGCTCTACGTTCTATTGTGAACAATGCCAGAAGCGGTA
>JAZJZG010000215.1:0-15782 GCA_040389995.1 Pseudomonadota bacterium
GCGCCTGGCTCTTGGGGCGAGCCCCGCGACACTGACCAGCCGCTATAATCCAGAACCCGGTAAAACACTGAACCTGGGCTATAGCTACAGGCGTGATGTATCTGGCGCTGCGGTAAGCACCGGTATTGACCAGTTTGACATTTCTGGCCAGTGGCCGTTAGGTAAAGGCTGGTATGGCGTTGGACGGGTCAACTACTCATTACAGGATAAACAGATGATCGAAACCCTGGCAGGAGTAGAGTATGATGCAGGCTGTTGGAAAACCAGGACGGTCATCCAACGCGTGAGTACAGCAACAGCTAACGCCAACTACGCATTATTTTTTCAACTTGAATTAGGCGGACTAGCCTCAATTGGTGCGAATCCTCTTAGTGTCATCAAGCGTAGCATTCCTGGTTACGCTAGCAGTGGCCTAATTCCTGATACTAATCGACAACCTTATTACGAGTAACTATTTTGCGCAACTTCATTAAACTCTGGCATAAAACTTGGCTGCATATTTGGGTTAAACCTGCGATTCAACTACTACTGTTATCCTGCGCACTTCTATTACCGGTGAGTGATTTTAATGCGCAAGCGGCAGAAGTCGTTAAACTTGACCGCATTGTCGCCATCGTTGATCAATCTGTGGTGACTGAGCAAGAGCTCGAAAGCCGTATTCGTACTGTTACCGCGCAATTTAAAAAGCAAGGCACTGAACTACCTGAGGAAAGTGTGTTGCGTAAACAAATCTTGGAGCGCCTTATTTCTGACGCCCTGCAATTACAATATGCCGCTCAAACCGGCTTGAAAATTGATGATAATCAATTAGATAAAACCATAGAGCGCATTGCCGAGCAAAACCAATTAACGCTAACAGAATTTGCCGAAGCACTTGCCAAAGATGGCATTAGCATGACCAAATTCAGGTCTGACATCCGCAACGAAATTACCATTGCGCGGCTACGTGAACGCGAAGTCGACAGTCGGGTGAATGTCACTGAGTCTGAAGTTGACAATTTTTTAACCACCCAAGCCGCCAGTAATGAAAATCAAGATGAGTTTGAAATATCACATATTTTGATTCGCACACCAGAAGAAGGCGCGACAGAAGATATACAAAAAGCGAAGGCAAAAGCGGATGAGGCCATTACTAAATTACACGCCGGCACTAGTTTTGCTAAAGTTTCTGCAAGCCTTTCCGATGCGCCCAATGCCTTAGAGGGCGGTAATTTAGGCTGGAAAAGCGGCGCACAAATGCCTGCTTTGTTTTTAGATGCTTTAAAAGCCATGCAAATCGGTGACATTTCGCCAGTACTACGCAGTCCGAATGGCTTTCATATCCTCAAACTCACCAATAAACGTGGTGGCAGTTCACCGCTAGTCATCGAACAAACGCATGCGCGCCATATCCTGATCAAGCTTTCAGAAGTGATGTCTGAAAAAGACGCTAAAACTAAAATGGACCACATTAAAGAGCGCCTTGATAACGGCGAGAAATTTGAAACGCTTGCCCGCCAGTTTTCAGAAGATAGTACCGCGTCAAACGGTGGTGACTTGGGCTGGGTCAATCCCGGCGATACCGTACCGGCATTTGAAAAGGCCATGAACGAACTGAAAGATGGGCAGATTAGTGAACCAATACTGTCGCAATTTGGCTGGCATATCATCCAGGTATTAGAGCGACGCAAACAAGACATGAGTAAAGAGGCTGCTCGCCTAAAAGCGCGCCAAGAAATCCGTACACGCAAAGCCGATGAAGCCTATCAAGATTGGATACGCGAATTGCGTGACCGCGCTTATGTAGAAATCAAACTTGAAGATAAATTCTAGTGTAGCCTAGCTTTAATTGAATCCTACCCTATATTTTGACTGCAATTTAAAAACAGCGTGAGTGCAAAAATACCTTGCATTGCCATTACCGCCGGTGAGCCTGCCGGCATAGGGCCGGATTTGTGCGTGATGTTAGCGCACCAACCTCTAAATGCTAAGGTAGTCGTCATTGCCGATGCTGACATGCTTAAAGCACGGGCGGTACAACTTAAACTGCCGCTCCAAATCGTGTCCTTCAGCAGCAACACCATTGGACGGCATTCTGGTGATGGCAGCTTGACCGTGTTGCACTGCGCGGTGAACAACACGGCATCAGCGGGGGTTTTAGATGCACGAAATAGCCACTATGTACTGGACACACTAAAAACAGCAGCATTAGGCTGCGTCAACCAAAAATTCGACGCCATGGTAACGGCACCGGTGCACAAAGGCATTATTAACGATGCCGGCATTACCTTTAGTGGCCATACCGAATTTTTAGCAGAACTCACCCATACAGCCAACGTAGTCATGATGCTAGTTGGTGGTGGCATGCGTGTCGCCCTTGCCACTATCCATATCGCGCTAAAAGACGTACCGGCCGCCATTACCCAAAGCAGCCTTGAAACTACTATACGTATTTTGCATCATGACCTGGTGCAAAAATTCGGCATTGAATATCCATGTATTTTGGTCTGTGGACTGAATCCTCATGCGGGTGAAGATGGCTATCTAGGTCGGGAAGAAATTGAAGTCATTAATCCTGTACTGCAAAAATTGCGCACAGAAGGCATGCAGCTAATAGGCGCGCTACCCGCCGACACGCTATTCGCCAAACACCATTTAAGCACTGCAGATGCCGTGCTCGCGATGTATCATGACCAAGGATTACCAGTGCTCAAACATGCCAGCTTTGGCGAAGGCGTGAACGTAACGCTAGGCCTGCCTATCATCCGCACCTCGGTGGATCATGGCACCGCGCTAGACTTAGCCGGAACGGGCAATATTAACATTGGCAGCATGCTAGCAGCCGTAGATTTAGCGATCACCCTCGCCCATCGTCACCAGTAATAACAATTAATTAAAATAAATAGAATATCCCAGCATCCGCATGAAACACATCGCAAAAAAACGCTTTGGCCAAAACTTTCTCACCGATCAAGGTGTAATCGCCAGTCTGGTCGCAGCCATTTCACCCCAAGCGGACGACCTGATGGTTGAGATTGGCCCCGGCTTGGGCGCACTGACTAAACCTTTGCTACAAAGACTGAACCTGCTGCATGTGGTTGAAGTTGACCGCGACATCATCGCCTGGATGCAAAAGGAATACGTAAAAGCTGATTACAATAAAAACGTTATCTCTATTCACAATGCCGATGCACTTAAATTTGATTTCGCCAGCTTGGGTGACAAGCTACGCGTCACAGGTAACCTCCCTTACAACATCTCCACACCTATTCTATTTCACCTGCTAGATAACGTTGCCCACATTCGTGATATGCATTTCATGCTACAAAAAGAAGTAGTTGAGCGCATGGTGGCGGAACCCTCGACCCCAGCCTATGGCCGATTGAGCGTGATGTTGCAATATCGCTTAGAAATGGTTTACTTGATTACCGTACCGCCAGAAGCGTTCGAACCGGCGCCTAAAGTGGAATCTGCCTTTGTACGCTGCGTGCCACATGCTGTTTTGCCCCACGTTGCAAACGACGAAGCACTGTTTGCCAAAATAGTGACGGCAGCATTCGGTCAGCGCCGCAAAACCTTGCGCAATACACTGAAAGGTTTATTAGACGATAGTGGATTTGCCGCGCTGAATATCAACCCGCAACTGCGCGCAGAAAATTTAGCGGTGGCGGACTTTGTTGCCATTGCAAATTACCTGATTTGATATTACAGCCTGATATAATCCACACATAATAAACGCAAAAAATAAAATTTAACTCAAACCCATCATTTGCTAGGACATTATCTTGAGAATCATTCTTTTAGGCGCACCAGGCGCAGGTAAAGGCACACAGGCCACCCACTTACGTGAAAAATTCAATATTCCACAAATCTCAACCGGCGATATGCTACGTGCGGCGGTTAAAGCCGGTACGCCATTAGGCCTGGAAGCTAAAGCATTCATGGATAGCGGCGGTTTGGTACCAGATGCGGTGATTATTGGTTTAGTGAGCGAACGTATTAAAGAGGCTGATTGCAAAAATGGCTTCCTGTTCGATGGCTTTCCACGCACTATCCCACAAGCGGAAGCGATGAAAAATGCCGGTGTTGGCATTGATTACGTAGTAGAAATCGACGTACCGGATGAAGCCATCGTAGAACGCATGAGCGGTCGCCGCTCACACCCGGCGAGTGGTCGTACCTATCACGTGAAATTCAATCCGCCCAAAGTAGCCGGCAAAGATGATGTCACTGGTGAAGCTCTAGTTCAGCGTGTAGACGACCATGAAGATACGGTTAAAAAACGCCTAGAGGTCTATCATAGCCAAACCAAACCGTTAGTTAAATATTATGCAGACTGGGCAAACAGCGGCGTAAATGGCGCACCTAAGCATGTGTTTGTAAGCGGCTTGGGTGATATGAATGTGATTCGCGATAATATTTTTGCAGCGCTTAAATAATATTTATTAATTGAATTTGGTACACTTAGCCTCACTAGCAGCTTATTCGCTACAGCTTCTTTAATTTCGAATTAGAACTGGAGATTAAATAAAATGAAAGCTCGCGTATTATTTTTATTAGTTTTTCTAGGTGTATTTCTCATATTCGTGACCCTGAATTGGGTCACTATTGTTACACCAACAGCACTTAACCTGGGATTCACTGTAGTTAATATGCCGCTTGGATTAGTAATGCTAGGCATGCTCGCGTTATTAACCGTGTTTTTTCTTATCTTCATCGTGTATATGCAAACATCGGTTCTTCTGGATGCGCGCCGCCATACTAAAGAACTGCAGGGCAGCCGCGAGCTTGCGGATAAAGCTGAAGCATCTCGTTTCACAGAACTGCGTAATTTCATGGCGACAGAAATACAAAAGCAGTCAACACTAGAGGATGGATTAAAAGAATCCATATTGACTAGATTAGAGCAATTAAGTTCGGATATACATACTACAGTAGGTCACTCTGAAAACTCACTCGCAGCTTATATCGCTGAGCTAGAAGATCGACTTGAGACCAAGTTTCCTGACCAAAAAACATAAATAAACTATTTTTTGGTGTAATAATTAGCGGTATTACACCTAGTTAATAAGCCAGCTTGTTCTCTTTGCCTGAGCTACTGTCAGGGCAAGTGCACAACGCCCCCACCGCTTCAGACTGTAAAGCTCTTGTCAGTGAAATATATGCGATTTACCAGTGCTTGGCATCACCGCAGAATATATGTGCTAAAGCACATTATTCATGCGAGA
Source organism: Pseudomonadota bacterium (assembly GCA_040389995.1). Lineage (GTDB taxonomy): Bacteria > Pseudomonadota > Gammaproteobacteria > Burkholderiales > Methylophilaceae > Methylotenera. The sequence goes on from JAZJZG010000215.1 coordinate 5,208, forward strand.
AATCGCATTATTCGCACGCCAAAGGTATAATTCAGCAATTGAATTTATAATTAAAAGAATCCATATCCATGCAGCAGCAGTACCCTTTCAAAGACATTGAACAATCCGCCCAAAACTACTGGGAAACCAATCAGTCATTTGCCGCTTCTGAATCATCAGACAAACCCAAATACTATTGTTTATCGATGTTCCCTTACCCAAGTGGGCGCTTACACATGGGCCATGTGCGCAACTACACCATTGGTGATGTGCTGAGCCGTTTTCATAAAATGAAAGGCTATAACGTGATGCAACCTATGGGTTGGGACGCGTTCGGTTTACCTGCCGAGAATGCCGCCATTAAAAATAATACTGCGCCAGCTAAATGGACCTATGAAAATATAGAGCACATGAAAATACAGCTTAAGCAATTAGGCTTGGGCGTAGACTGGAACCGCGAGATTGCCACATGCAAACCTGAATACTACAAATGGGAACAATGGCTATTTACCGAGTTATTCAAAAAAGGCCTGATTTACAAAAAAACCTCTACCGTGAACTGGGATCCAGTAGATGGAACCGTACTCGCCAATGAGCAAGTGATAGATGGTCGCGGCTGGCGTAGCGGCGCACTGGTAGAAAAACGTGATATTCCGCAGTACTTTATGAAAATCACCGCGTATGCCGAAGAACTGCTAACGGACTTGGACAAGCTTGATGGCTGGCCAGAGCAAGTGAAAACCATGCAGCGCAACTGGATAGGTAAAAGCTACGGTTGTGAAGTTGAATTTCCGATTATTGGGCAAAATGGCACTCTCAAGGTCTACACCACCCGCCCCGATACCCTGATGGGTGCGACCTATGTTGCGGTAGCCGCTGAACATGTGCTGGCGACACTGGCCGCACATAATAACCCTGCACTGGCTGACTTTATCGCCGAATGCAAACGCGGTAGTGTCGCCGAAGCCGATGTTGCCACCGCCGAGAAAAAAGGCATGGCAACAGGTTTATTTGTCACGCATCCATTGAATGGCGAGCAACTACCAGTGTGGGTAGCCAATTACGTATTAGCCAGTTACGGCGAAGGCGCAGTGATGGCAGTGCCGGCACATGACGAGCGTGATTTTGAATTTGCCAATAAATATAGCTTGCCGATCAAAGCCGTGATTAAACATTCTGACGAAGATGTTTTGCCCATGGTCGAGCATGGTATTTTATTTGACTCTGCGGAATTTAATAGCTTGAATTTTGAACAGGCTTCCGATGCAATCTCATCGGCATTAAGCACAAAAAACCTTGGCAAAAAACGCACTCAATATCGCCTGCGCGATTGGGGCATCTCGCGCCAACGCTATTGGGGCTGCCCTATTCCTATTATCCACTGCGACAAATGTGGTGAAGTTCCTGTGCCTGCAGAACAATTACCCGTGGTATTACCAGAAAATGTGGTCATGAATGGCGTGGGTTCGCCAATCAAAAAAGACCCAAGTTTTTACGAGACTAGCTGCCCGACTTGTGGTGGTAAGGCCACGCGCGAAACCGATACCTTAGACACTTTCTTTGAATCCTCTTGGTATTTTGCCCGTTATGCCAGCTTCGACAGCGATACAGCCATGGTGGATGAACGCGCGAATTATTGGCTGCCGGTTGACCAATATATAGGCGGCATCGAGCATGCGATTTTGCATTTGCTCTACGCCCGCTTCTTCAACAAGCTAATGCGTGATGTGGGTTTGATTAAAAATGATGAGCCTTTCACCAACTTGCTCACGCAAGGCATGGTATTAAAAGACGGCTCTAAGATGAGCAAATCCAAAGGCAACACGGTAGATCCGCAAGCATTGATTGACACTTATGGTGCCGATACTGCGCGCCTGTTCATGATGTTTGCTGCACCGCCTGAACAAAGTCTGGAGTGGGCCGATAGTGGCGTAGAAGGCGCAAACCGCTTTTTACGCAGAGTCTGGAAAGCGATCTATGATCACGTTGAGCTAGGTGTTGTACCAGCCTATACTTCAGGCGAGCTAACGCCAGAACTGAAAGCCATGCGCTTGCAATTGCACCAAACCATAGAGAAAGTGGCCGATGACTACGGGCGCCGCCACAGCTTTAACACAGCGATTTCATCGGTAATGGAACTGATGAATGCACTGGCGAAACTAGAAGGTATAGACGCAACCACGCGCCAGGTACGTCAGGAAGTATTACAAAACGCGGCATTATTGCTCTCGCCTATCGTGCCGCATATTTGCCAGGCAATATGGACTGAGCTTTGCCCGCAAAGCCATATACTTGATGCTGACTGGCCGGTTGCGGACCAATCAGCCATGGTGCAAGATAGCATCGATTATGTGATTCAGGTGAATGGCAAGCTGCGCGGTAGTATTACGGTTGCTAAAACGGAGCCGCGAGCAGCACTGGAAAAATTAGCAGTACAGCAGCCTTTTGTGCAAAAATTCATTGAAGACAACATGACTGTTCGCAAAATTGTAGTGGTGCCAAATAAACTCATCAATATCGTTGTGGGATAAAACATGCAAGACACTCGCTCAAACTTAATATACCGCTCAGGCATCATCGCTGTACTTATATTTACCTTCATGCTTACTGCCTGTGGTTTTCAATTGCGCGGTAATGCAGACTTGTCTTTCAAGACCTTGTTTATTCAAGGTGGCACACTCAGCATTTCCAGAGACCTGAAACGGGCATTCAAGGCGAATGGCATTCAGGTGGTTGACAATGCTGAAGAGGCGGAGCTGTTATTAGAGATGATGGGTGAGGTTTATGAAAAACGCATTTTATCCCTAAGTGGTGGTGGTTTAGTACGGGAATATGAACTTGACTACCGCGCTAGCTTTAGAACGCGCGCACCTGCCAGCCCAACCTGGAGTGCGGTACAAACAGTACAGTCTCGTCGGGACTTCTCATACAACGACAATGCTTTGCTAGGTAAGGCTGATGAAGAAACAAGATTAAATGCCGACATGCATACGGATGCCATACGTGAAATATTGCGCCGGTTAACCGCCATTAAGCCAGTGGCGCAATAACTAAACTCACCCATGCGCTTAGCTCAGGCACAACTTGGCACGCACCTAGATCAAGGCTTACAGCCTCTGTATGTGTTGACCGGTGATGAGCCGCTAGCGCAGCGGGAATGCCTGGATGCGATTCGCGCTGCCGCGCACACACAAGGGTTTGATGAGCGCACGAGCTTAACTGTAGAGCGCTATTTTAACTGGCAGCAAATTCAAACTTATGGCCAATCGATTGCCTTGTTCTCTAGCCGTCGCTTGTTAGAAATCAATATTCCTTCAGGCAAGCCTGGTGTAGACGGCGGTAAAGCGCTGCAAGCTCTAGCCAGCAAGGCGATACCTGATACCAGCGTTGTTGTTATCTTGCCGACTTTAGAGCGTGAAGCCAAAAACAGCGCATGGTTTACTGCTCTTGAAAAACCGGCAGTTACCCTCACCTTAAACGAAGTAGATGCAGTCAATTTGCCGCAATGGATAGCAGATCGACTAGCCCAGCAAGGTCAGCACACCAGTACGGAAACACTAGATTTTTTAGCGCATCAGGTAGAAGGCAATTTACTGGCAGCGAATCAGGAAGTACAAAAACTGGGCTTGCTCTACCCTAAAGGTAAATTAACAGATGAGATCGTGCGTGAAGCAGTACTGAATGTATCACGCTATGATGCATTTCAATTAGGCGAAGCCGTGCTGGCTGGCGATACCGCACGTACGGTGCGTATTTTGCAAGGCTTGCAGGATGAAGGTGAAAATGCAGTTGCAGTGATGAGCCCGCTGATGTGGGCATTGCGGCCTTTGGTGCGCATTAAACAAGCTGAGATACGCGGTGAAAATGTCATGAATGCCATGTCTAACGCCCGTATTTATGGTGACAGGCAGTCATTAGTGAAACGTGCGTTAGCCAGATTAAGCTTACGTCAACTAGAAGCCGCTTTACAAAAACTGGCCGACATCGATAAAACCGCCAAAGGCGTTATGCTTGGCGATGCCTGGCTGGAGATTTCCAGGCTGTGTTTTGGATTGGCTAAAGTTCGAGGACGCTAAGCAAGCGCTCGACTCTTGGCAGCTTAAGGCCAAGCAAAACCAGCATAAAAAAAGTATAATCAATTATGAACATTCAACAATACATGCAAAACGTGGGGATCGCCGCTAGAGCCGCTTCAAGGTTCATGGCTAGCGCGGAAACCAACACTAAAAACCTTGCACTTACACATATTGCAGCGGCAATCTTGCGTGAAAAAACCGCGTTATTAGCTGCAAATAAACTGGATTTAGACGCTGCGCGTGCTAACGGTCTGGATGACGCGATGCTCGACAGGCTCACCATCACTGAAAAATCCATCAACACCATGGCCGAAGGCTTAAAGCAAATCGCCAACCTTGCTGACCCTATCGGTGAAATGACGGATTTCAAATACTTACCTAGTGGCATTCAAATAGGCAAAATGCGCGTGCCTTTGGGCGTCATTGGCATCATTTACGAAGCGCGGCCTAATGTCACGGTAGATGCAGCTGGATTGTGCATCAAATCTGGCAATGCCGCTATTTTGCGTGGCGGCTCTGAAGCCATACATTGCAATCAGGCGCTGGCAAAACTGGTGCATGAAGGACTAGATGCAGCAGGTTTACCAACTACGGCGGTTCAAGTGATAGAAACGACAGACCGTGCTGCGGTGGGTGAACTCATCACCATGAAACAATATGTGGATGTGATTGTGCCACGCGGCGGTAAGGGTTTAATTGAGCGTATCTCTAACGATGCGCGTATTCCCGTGATTAAACACTTAGATGGTAATTGCCATGTGTATGTAGATGACGAAGCGGATTTCGATAAGGCATTGCGTGTGCTTGAAAACAGCAAAACACAGCGGCTCGGCACCTGCAACACGGCAGAGTCTTTGCTCATTGCCCGGTCAGTCGCAACAAAAATGTTACCTCAATTGGCGGATATGTTGACCGCGCATGATATTGAAATTCGCGGCTGCGCCGAGACCTGCCTGCTAATCAAGCAAGCCAAACCTGCAACTGAAGAAGATTATTATACTGAGTATCTAGCAGCAATCATCTCGTGCAAAGTGGTCAGCGGTTTAGACGAGGCAATAGCACATATCAATCAGCATTCGTCTCAGCACACTGAAGCGATAGTGACGGAAAATTACACCAAGGCTCGCAAATTCTTACGTGAAGTGGATTCCAGCAGCGTAATGGTGAATGCTTCTACCAGATTCGCAGATGGCTTTGAATATGGCCTAGGCGCCGAAATTGGCATCTCGACCGACAAACTGCATGCACGTGGTCCCGTAGGTTTGGAAGGTTTAACCTCGCTTAAATATGTGGTACTAGGCGACGGGCACGTTAGAGTCTAGATTTAAATTGCGTACGATTGGCCTTTTGGGTGGTACCTTCAACCCCATTCATTTTGGCCATTTGCGTATGGCGCAAGAACTGGCAGATGCGCTAAGTCTTGACGAAGTCCGCTTTACCCCTGCAGCAACCCCGCCACATAAACCTATGCCCTCAGTCACAGCCGCACACCGTGCAACAATGGTGCGTTTGGGCATCGCGAACAACCCACTCTTTAAATTTGATGGCCGTGAGCTACAGAGAACAGGTGCATCTTACACAGTTGACACCTTACAAAGCTTGCGCGAAGAACTGGCTACTGAGACCAGTTTAGTATTGTTAATGGGTAGTGATGCCTTCACCAAGCTCAACACCTGGCATCGCTGGGAAGAACTCATTAAGTTGTGCCACATTGCCTTGGTACAAAGACCGCTCACGCCATCAAAAAATAAACTATCAGAAAAACAGCCCTTACCGAAAATACTGGAAACCTTCTTACACAATCACTACACCGAAAATGCTGATGATTTACATGAATCCGCGGCTGGTTTTATCACCATGCAAACAATCACAGCATTAGACATTTCATCCACGGCCTTACGACATACCTTGCAGCAGAAACAGTCAGCACGCTACTTAATACCGGATGAGGTTATTGATTACATTCATACGCATCAACTCTACGATTTATAAGCACGTAAATTATGTTGAAACAAAACCTATTACGCCATCTAGCCATTGTCTTGTTAACGACATTGACACTCTTAACTACAGCGTGCGGCACAAATCCCGTCACTAAAAAAAGAGAGTTTCAAATGGTTTCTGAAGCGCAGGAAATCTCCATCGGTCAGCAAAACTATGCTCCAGCACGACAATCACAAGGCGGCGACTATATCATCGACCCAGAACTGACCGCCTACGTGCAAAGTATAGGCAATAAACTTGCTGCCGTTTCTGACCGTAAACTGCCCTATGAATTTATCATACTGAATGATTCCGTACCCAACGCTTGGGCGATGCCTGGCGGCAAAATCGCCTTTAACCGAGGTCTACTTTATGAGCTAAATAGTGAGGCTGAACTTGCTGCAGTGATGGGGCATGAAATGGTTCATGCGGCAGCCAGACACGGGGCAAAAAGCATGGAGCGCGGAATGCTGATGCAAGGCGCGATGATTGCGGTAGGCATAGGTGCACAAAACACCGATTACGCCAACTTAATTGTCGGTGGCGCACAACTAGGCGCGCAGTTAGCCACCAGTAAGTATGGCCGTGATGCTGAAAGTGAAGCTGACTTATACGGCATGCGCTATATGAAAAAAGCCGGCTATGACCCAGCGTCTGCCGTCACCTTACAAGAAACGTTTGTGCGCTTAAGTGCCGACCGTAAAAGTAGTTTTATTGATGGGCTATTTGCCAGCCATCCGCCTTCAGAAATACGCGTCACGGCCAATAAGGCCACGCTGGCAGAAATTGGTGCCGGCGGTGAGTGGGGCAAGGCAATCTATGCACAAAAAGTAGCTAAACTTAAATCTACACAAGCGGCTTATAAAGCCTATGACGCAGGGGTAAAAGCACTTGGTGAAAAAAATATAGTGCAGGCGAAGACGCTTGCTAAACAAGCGATTGCTGGTGAACCTCGTGAAGCGCGCTTTCAGGAGCTATTAGGTGATATTGCCCTGTCAGAGAAAAAATCGACTGAAGCTTTAAGCTATTACGACAAAGCCATTAAAATGCAGCCTGATTATTTCAAGCCACATGCGCAAGCGGGCATCGCCTTATTTAATATGGGTCGCAAGGCCGAGGCTGAAAAATATTTCATTAAAAGCAACACCTTGTTACCAACCGCGCCTAGCCATTACCTACTGGGGAAAATCGCTGAGGAGCGTGGGGATATGGCTGGTGCGCTTAAAAATTATCAGGTGGCGGCTGATTCAAATTCAGACATCGGTAAACAATCTACCGCAGAATATATACGTTTAGATCTACCGCAACACCCGGCTAAATATCTACAAGCTGGCCCGCAAACCGACGCTAATGGTTACCTGTATGCCGTTGTGCAAAACCCAACAACGGCTACCATTACCCGAGTGCAAGTCAGGGTGGTGCAATACGATGCCAACACAGGCCGCGCCATTGCGCAAAGTGCGCCTATGTTAATCAACACTGGCATCCCGCCAAATAAACGTGGCCAGGTTTTAGTGCCAGGTGTACAAGTCAAAACACCGCAAGAGTTGCAGATATATAAAGTCATCGTTGAGGCCGCAGAGTTAGCAAAATAGTGACGCAGGTTAAATGCCAGCGTACCACTCGTAACCTTCATCCTCCCAATAGCCGCCCTTACCGCCGGCGATATGCGCGAATGATTCCACTAGCGCTATGCGCATAATATATTTAGCCTGTTTGTAGCCAAGCTGGCGTTCAACGCGCAGCCTGATAGGCGCACCGTTTTTTACCGGTAGCGCTTCCCCATTTAGCGCGTAGGCCAGCATGGTTTGTGTATGGTAGGCATCTTCCATATCGATGCTTTCGTAATAATTTTTAGTCCCGTCTTCTTCCATCGGGTCCGCGCAATAAAACACGACATAACGGGCTGTGGGTAACGGGCGCACAGTGGATAACACTTCATGTAAAGGCACGCCAGTCCATTTACCGATAGCGCTCCAACCTTCAACACAGTCATGCCTAGTGATTTGCGTACGCCTAGGTAGCGCCTGTAGTTGCGCCAGGCTAAATTTTTGCGGTTGTGCTACCAAACCGCCCACCTCTAATACCCAATCGGCAAAACCGTTTTCCACTAAAGATTGATATGCAGCACTATTCGGCATAGCAGTGCCATTACTGCGGAAACTAGGCGACATATCCGCTTCGCTAAATTCCTGTGCCATAGTTTTTCGTGACACTAGGCGATGCGCGCCCTTGCTCCAGCCTTCACCTGTAGTGAGTAACTTTGTAAACCATTCTGACTGTGATAACCGGTCACAACTGGTCAAGGCGATCGCACCTAAACCAGCCAACGCCCGGGTGAGAAAACGCCTTCTGTCAGTTTGATGTGTCATGGCTGTTCTCCAGCGCCTTTTTGATCATGGTCTATATCAATCCTGTATTTACCAGTGATCATAGAGCGAATATTGTTCCAAAGGCCGGTGATAATCACTTCAAACACATGGATAAAAACAAAAGCAACCAGCAGCCAAGCTACAATGAAATGTATAGTACGTGCAGTTTGGCGGCCGCCAAACAAACCTACCCAGCCTGGAATCACTGAATCCATAAACGGTGACATCGCCCAGCCCATAAGTATCACCAGCGGCAGTAAGACGAAAATCACGCTTAAGTAGGCAATCTTCTGTAACACATTGTAGCGCCTGGCCTCCTCGCCACTAGCATGACGAAAGCGGGCATGGTCTTTGACAGATTGCCAAATCGAGGCACGGTCACTAGAGGTAATCAACAAATCACGCTGGATATGTCGCGTGAGCAATGAATAGCTTAAATAGCACATACCATTAGTGACAAATAACCAAGCGAAAAAAAAGTGCCAGCGCCGCGCCATTGCCAGCCATTGCGCACTGGGAATGGTCGCCCAGGCAGGAAATCCTCGCACAATAAGCTCACCATTAATATCCTTGGAGGCGCCAAGCACACCGGTAGTATTAAACTCGACACCTAAGATTTTGGTCTTGCCGACCAGTTCTCCAGTCTGTAATCTTGCCGCTTTCAATTCTAATATCGGCGCCAGACCGTTATAAGAAGATTTACCTAGATTCAAGGCTGGATGCGCGTTAAATATATTGAGCCCACTCATTAACAGCACAGTAAAGCATAGTACGTTAATCCAGTGCATGATACGGATGGGTAAGGTATGACGATATATCAGTACTGACTGAGGTGTTGGGATAGCAGGCATTTCTTTTTCCCTGATATATTAGTCACCTAAAATCATACGCTTGTTTGATGCTGATTTGATGTTTATTTGTGCAGCGATTACTCTATGCGTCGGTCAAAGACATATCAACAAAATCGGCTGCTTGCTGCCAACGTACTACGCTTAAACACGGTGCGGCAATACGTTGTTGCAAGCTGCTTAGATTCTCATCAAACATGGACATATCGGGGTCGATTTGATTCGCGACCCAACCCGCAAGCGTTAATCCACGGGCATTTATCACTTCAACTGTAAGCAGGGCATGATTGATGCAACCTAAGCGCATACCTACAACCAATATAATGGGGATATTCAGCATACGGGTCAAATCAGCTAACGTTTCAGTGGCATTGATAGGCACTAAAAAACCACCGGCGCCTTCAACTATTACGACTTCGGCCATTGTAGCAAGCTGTAAATAGGCTAACTGTATCGTGCCTAATTGCATCACCACGCCGACTTGCTCGGCGGCAAGGTGTGGCGCAATGGCTGGTGTAAAGCGATATGGATTGATTAAATCTAACGGCGCCTGCACATTACTGGCCTGCTGCAATTTGCGCACATCCGCGTTCACCAGTACACCCTGTGGGTCAACTTCGCAACCGGATGCTATCGGTTTCATGCCTATGGTTTTAAAACCGGCATTTACAAAATGCTGCACCAGGCTACTGGCGACGTAGGTTTTTCCTACATTGGTATCGGTGCCAATCACAAAGTAGGACTTTGCCATATGCAGCCTTATTTATTTCTGGGCTTAAATGTAATGGGTGAAAGGCCATCGGCAGGTTTATCTTTACCGCGCCAAGCATGACCATATACCACTTCGAAAGTGGCTGGCAGCTTGCCATCTGTGCGAAACAGCTCATAGTTTTCTGCTAGCCTTTGCAAGAACCCACGCCCTAGCAGCCCACGCGCACGGCCATCGGTGGCATTATGCGCACCTATGCTTTTTAAATCACGCATCACGCTTTTCACATCGTCATAAGTCAATGTGAATCGCTCCACATCTAGCACCGGTGCACTAAAACCAGCGCGCACCAGTGCATCACCAATGTCATGCATATCAATAAACCTACTCACACTGGTAAAGCCGCTCCCATCAGCATTCTCCTGACTAGTGGCAGTACGTAACTCGCGCAAAGTATCAGGCCCAAAGGTACTGAACATCAACAAACCTTCAGCTTGCAACACACGGTGAAACTCCTGCAGGGCTGCATCCAGATCGTTACACCATTGAATGGCCAGGTTAGACCAAACCAAACCGGTACTTGCACTAGCCAGTGGCAACGATTCTAT
>JAZJZG010000216.1:0-10912 GCA_040389995.1 Pseudomonadota bacterium
AGCGTATTTTTGTTGCTGCCAATAAAGCTAAAACATTAGAAGTCTACGATGCTAAAACCTATGCAAAAATCAAAGACATTCCTACCGGCAACCGTTGCTGGCACTTTACCTTTACACCAGACGACAAAGAAGTCTTGTTGGCTTGCGGTAAATCGGATGCGGTATTTGTAATTGATGCAGAAAAACTAGAGGTAACTAAACAGATTGAAGATAAAAAAATGCCTTGGGGCGTGGTGACTTATCCAAAATCTATGGGCAGCCTGGATACCGCGATCAAATAAGTTTACAGTCGCGCATAGGCAGTTAATACTGGAATAAAAACGCCCCGAATTTGGGGCGTTTTTACATGCTCAACTCAGCCAATAGCTAACTTGGTTCTGATGAACGCCCACTCTTTAGGGTCTACCGGCGTAATAGACAAACGGTTGCCACGTTGCAGTATGCGCATATTCACCAACTCAGGATATTCTCGCAATTCTTTCAAACTAAGCAAGCGCGTTTTACGCACGAATTTCACATCGACATTTAACCAGCGTGGTGTTTCAGGCGTGGATTTTTCATCGTAGTATTTATGCCCCTTAATAAACTGCAATCGGTCTGGATAAGCCAATTTACTCACCTCTGCAATACCAGCAATACCTGGCTCATCACAGTTTGAATGGTAAAACAACACCCCATCGCCCACCTTCATTTGGTCACGCATAAAGTTGCGCGCCTGGTAGTTGCGCACGCCATACCAGTCTACCGTTTGATTCGGAAAACTTGCTAAATCATCTATCGACACATCGGTAGGCTCAGACTTCATTAGCCAATAGCGCATATTTCACCTTTATACTTAATATTCTTACTGGAATTTTTACTAGAAATTAGTTTAGGTCTTAATTTCTTGTGATTTACAGCGTAAATTGTACGACAATATAGTCAAACAACATTATGGAAAATCCGAGAGATTGATATGGTCAACAGCCTCACCAAAAAACCACAAGATAAAAACGTGCTGGGCACCGCATTACAATCATGCAGTACAGACCCATTAACCGGCTTTACACGCAACGGTTGTTGCGAAACCGGGCCCGAAGACCATGGTAGCCATACCGTATGTGCACAGGTAACCGATGAATTCTTAGCGTTTTCTATTTCGCGTGGTAATGATTTAAGCACGCCACGTCCGGAGTATGGTTTTGAAGGTCTAAAAGCTGGCGACCGTTGGTGCATATGTGCTGCGCGCTGGCTTGAGGCAAGTGAAGCTGGCTTTGCACCGCCAGTTATTTTAGAGTCTACTCATATCAAATGTTTAGAAATCGTTAGTTTGGCTGATTTGAAATATCACGCGCTGAGATAATCGAATAAGTAGGAGTTCCCCACGGACACAGCCTAGGCTAGCATCCTGAACCAAAAAGGCTCAAGTGGTAACGGCCTAGAGCGCATTAGGTACACCCACCAAGAGGCTCTTAAAAGAACACTCAACTTAGGGCGCGCGCACAACGCTCGAATGACCAAAACCGATGCTATAGACTAGTTCTAGGAATTAATAGCCTAAACCGCACCGCAGAGAACAAACTTTAAAACTAGTTTTTTAATTAGAGTTTTTGCAGATTGTTTTATAAATTCTAAAACATTTGAGGTTATTTTACGCTAATACAGCTTCTATTTATAACGTTTAAATATTTATTTAATTGCACAAGCCTTATCAATATCATCTTGCATCTGCGTGATTCTACGTTTGAAATCACCCACGTCTACATTACCGCTTTTACTGTTTAACAGCTCATGAGATAAATTCAGTGCTGTCATGATAGCGATACGCTCCACGCCTATGATTTTGCCGCTATCGCGAATATCACGCATTTTTTTATCTAAAAAATTAACCGCATTAATCAACCCGGGGCGCTCTTCATCAGTACACGATATCGTGAACTCACGTCCTATAATATTGACATCTACGCCTTTAGTTTCGCTCATTAGTCTTTACCCAAGCTCATGCACTGGCCGCTGTTTCAGGCAAGCTTTCTATTAAGGCCTCAACTCGCTCGCTCGCTTCAGCCATATTCGCCCTTAATAATGCGGTATCGTTTTGCATAGCGGTTAAATCAATACGCAGTTGAGAGTTCTCAGCGCGCAACTCGCTACACAAAGTAATTAAGTGCGACAATTTTTGTTCTAGCGCTTTTAAGTCTGCATCCATACGCCCACTATAATTTAGAAAAATGATTATAGTCAATAGCTAACGTGTAATTTTCAAAGTATTACAATATGTTATAAAAAACTGCCGAATTTGTCGCCAAAAAATAGTTTAATTCAGTTAAAAAATAAACGTTATAATGCGCGCTTGTTGTTAGGTGCCAAGTTTGTTTTCTACAAACAAGGTGAAACTGGGAAATAGGTGCGTTAACGCTTTATCACTAAAGTGTTCAACTAGTCCTATGCTGCCCCCGCAACGGTAAGTGATTGTAGTTTTGCAATATGCCACTGAGTCAACTCTTAAAAAGACTAGATTTGGGAAGGCGCAAAACATCTCGTCACAAGCCCGGAGACCGGCCTAAAAACACATTGCTAGGAAATACCGCGGGGTGACGGTAAACAAAGGCTGCGCTTTTTGTATTGTTGGGTTATCCGCGCGTTCTTTTTTATTTTAATTTCTCTGTATTTCCTAGATTTAATTAACAAGACTTTAAAAGCTAATCATAAAGCCGAAAAATTCAAGTCTTTAAAGTATCCGTATGCGGGGTCGCGTGCAGATAAAGGAACATACCATGAGAAAATCCACAATCGCCAGCCTGATAGGTTTGGCATTTACCGCACCAGTTTTTGCAGCTGAAAACATCAATTTAGATGATGTGATTGTAACCACTAGCCGATTTAATGAAAGTAACCCACTCTCAGCCGCTAACATTAAAATTATTACTAAAGAAGAAATCTTAAGCTCACCTGCCATCAGCATCCCGGATATATTGCGTATGCAAGCTGGTTTAAACATCACGAATCTGTATGGGAATCAGGGTATTGATGCAAGTGTAGACTCGCGAGGATTCGGTGATACAGCGACGAGCAACACACTTATTTTGCTAGATGGTCAAAGGTTAAATAGTGTTGACTCTGGAAGCATACAATGGGCATCTATACCACTTGACTCTATTAATCGCATTGAAATTATTTCTGGTGGTGGTAGCGTTTTATACGGTGACCGTGCATCGGGTGGGGTGATTAACCTCATCACGGATAAATCTGGAAAGTCATCAGCATCCGTAACAGCGTCTGTTGGCAGTTACGGCTATAGAAGTTTAGATGGTTTTGTTGCAGGTGGAACAGACAGCCTTTACTTTAATACCTTTGTGCATACCGCCGACAGCAACGGCTGGAGAAATAATGCCGATAGTAATCAATGGGCTGTAAGTGGCAGAGCAGGTGCGTACTTTAACGCAGGCGAAGCTTTTGTTGATTACTCGGTATATCGCTCAGAAAATGGCTTACCTGGCAGTATCAGTCGGGCGGTATTCCAAAATGACCCGCGCTCAGCCAGAACCCCGCTAGATTCACAGGTAAAAGATGGATTCAGAATTAGACCTGGGGTTTCAGTCAAACTATCAGACAACGTTGAGCTAGCCGCTGAATTATCTATTGCTCAAGGAGATCAGCACTTTGATAATGCTTCTTACGCCAGCACCTCGGATCGCGCACTCGACACCTACTCATTCACACCTAGGGTTAAATGGTCACATGGATTAGGCGCTTTAAACAGCGTGACTGTTGCAGGCTTTGACTATTATCATGGAAAAGTTAATGCGGACTACCACGGTAGCTACGCCAATTCAAGTGCCAAGCAAAGTAGTAATGCCATTTACCTACAAAATGAAACAGCAATTACATCGGCACTGGATATTAACGTTGGCATCAGGTCACAGCAAACACGTCAGCAGGCATCCCAAGATGCTTATGCCCTTTATTTCATGCCTGAGGTTGCTGGTAGCGTTACACGGACAAAAACTGTTTACGACCTTGGTTTGACCTATCATGAATCAAATTGGAGCGCTTATGCAAAGTTAGGCAGTAGCTTTAGATTTGCCAATACAGATGAATTATTTGGCTCTGATCCGATTACATTTCAACCTATATTTTCTGGTCAAATCATCAAGCCACAAACAGCAAACAACCAAGAAGTCGGTATAAAATTCCAGCAAGACAGCATTGATGGAAAAATTGCCCTTTATCACTCAAGCATTAAAAATGAAATTGGCTATGACGGCGCACAAGGTATTAACACCAATTTTGACCCAACTCGCCATCAAGGCATAGAAGCAGAACTTGGCTGGAGAGTCAGCACCGACGTAAAAACCAAGCTAAGTTACGCCTATACTGATGCCGAGTTTAAATCTGGCTCATACCACGGAAACAAACTACCTTCAGTGCCAAGCAATAGCGCGCATGCGCAAATTTTGTGGGATTTGCATCAATACGGTAAATATGTAGCCCAGCTTAATTACGTTGGCCAACGTTACACCAGCGGTGATTTCACTA
Source organism: Pseudomonadota bacterium (assembly GCA_040389995.1). Classification (GTDB taxonomy): domain Bacteria; phylum Pseudomonadota; class Gammaproteobacteria; order Burkholderiales; family Methylophilaceae; genus Methylotenera. The sequence continues at coordinate 4,516 of JAZJZG010000216.1, forward strand.
ATACGCTAGATAAACTACCGTCTTACACTACGCTTGATCTTCGTGCAAATTGGGATCTAAAACCCGTCATACTGTCGCTATCAGCACTGAATGTAACCGATAAAAGATATTCCCCATTCGCTCTGTTTAGCACTTCCAAAAACGATTACTACTACTTTCCGGCTGATGGTAGAACACTTTACTTAAGTGCAAGATACGATTTCAAATAAATTGAATGTTTAAGAAGTTAGCGTTTGATAATGTTATTATTCTAATTAAATTATTAATGAAATATAGTCACTCTTAAAGAGTGGCTTCTTTGGAGAGTCCGCAGAATGAATGCTATTTCGAAATATACGCCAGCTATCAACCAACTTAGCTTAGCTGCTGTAATCGCCTTTTTAATGCTGCTCACACGTGGCAGCCATGTACTCACCAGCGTATCACTGCCGGATGCGAGCTTGGCGCTATTGTTGATTGGTGGCTTATATTTAAGAAAAGCGGCCTGGTTTGCTTTGTTTGTGGTGCTGGCAACCGCTATTGATTTTGGTGCTGCCGCTATTGATAGCCTGCAAGGTTTTTGTTTAACCGATGGCTACTGGGGCATGTTGCCTACCTATGCGGTAATGTGGCTGGCTGGCTTGTGGTTAAGCAAGCAAACCAACAGCTTTGATGCGTTTAAATATGCCTTTGCTGGCTTGCTAGCTACTTTTTTAGCATTTGTTATTTCTACACAAAGCTATTACTTGTTTTCAGGTCGCTTCCCAGCCAATGGCATGATTGAATCGCTACAACACGGTTGGGAGTATTTACCTAGCTATATGGGTTTTACCGCGATGTATTTGGTCGGGTTTTGGGCTTTAGCTAAAGCATTGCCTAAACTAAGCAATGCCGTTAAACCTACATCAAACACGGTTGCATAATAGTTTAGTTACAAATTATTAAGTGTTAATTGAGCCGCGTTAGATTGCAATCTCTAGCGCGGTTTTTTTATTAAAATTGCCGCAAAAACTAATTTAATGACTGACTCTAAAAACGACCGCCATCAAGCTCGCATGCAACGCAAAAAAGCCGTTGTCGATGCCGGCATCAATGCTGCCCAAACTGCTCGCGGCCTGCTACTGATCAACACCGGCAATGGTAAGGGCAAGTCGACCGCGGCATTTGGCTTACTCGCTCGGGCACTAGGGCACGGCATGAAGGCTGTGGTGATACAGTTTATCAAAGGCCGCTCTGATACTGGCGAAGAGGCGTTTTTTCGCAATTCTGTCCAGCTTACATGGCATGTAATGGGCGATGGTTTTACTTGGGAAACCCAAGATGCCGAGCGTGATCAGCAATCCGCACGCGCCGCTTGGCAATTGGTTTGTAATTATTTACAAGATGCATCTATTAATTTGGTGATTCTGGATGAATTTACCTACGCACTTAAATACCAATGGCTGACGACTGAAGAAGTGTGTGCCGCACTACAAGCACGCCCAGCTATGCAGCACGTGGTGATTACTGGCCGCGCGGCACCTGAAGCGTTAATTACCATCGCCGACACGGTGAGCGAAATCAATTTAGTTAAACATGCGTTCAAAGCAGGCGTGCAAGCCATGCCTGGCATTGAGTGGTAATCGTGAATAAAGTCAGCTGCCCTGCCGTATTAGTCTCCGCCCCTGCTTCTGGTCAAGGCAAAACGCTATCAACCGCTGCCCTCGCTAGAGCTTGGAAAAACCGCGGCCTTAACGTACGTGCATTCAAATGCGGGCCAGACTTTCTTGACCCCATGGTGCTGGAAGCAGCCACTGGTCAACCTGTTTACAATCTGGACTTGGCCATGTGTGGCGAGCAAGATGGCTTGGCACGTTTGTATCATGCAGCGCAAACAGCCGATGTGATTATCGTTGAAGGTGTTATGGGCTTATATGATGGCACACCCTCAAGCGCAGATACTGCACTTCGTTACGGCTTGCCGGTGATGCTCACTATTGATGCCAGCGGCATGGCGCAGACGTTCGGCGCGCTGGCTGCTGGCTTGCTAGGCTATCAGCCAGCGATTACACCAGCAGGCGTAATCGCCAACAAGGTCGGCAGCACAGGTCATGCGGATATGCTGCAAGCTAGCTTACCACCGCATTTAAATTGGTTAGGGGCATTACCTCAAGATGAGGCTTATGCACTGCCGGAGCGACATCTAGGACTGTTTAGGGCCAATGAGATTGGTGATTTAGAAGCTAGAATTGAAGCAGCGGCAGTCGCCTTGGCTAACTCCAGCCCGCTGCCCCTGCCACCAGCAGTCACATTTACCGCGCCAGAAATTCCAGCATTACCAAAACTCCTGGCAGGCAAAACCATAGCCATTGCACGTGATGCCGCGTTTTGCTTTATTTACCCGGCAAATGTGGATTGTTTGCTTGAGATGGGTGCAAGCATTAAATACTTTTCGCCCTTGCAAGATAATGCCTTACCTGAGGCCGATGCCTACTGGTTACCAGGCGGCTATCCGGAACTGCATCTCAAAGAAATCAGCAACAACACTGCAATGCGCGAAGCAATACAGGCTGCGTTTAACGCCAATAAACCCATCCTCGCCGAATGCGGCGGCATGATGGCATTATCAGAATCGATTAACGGCACACCAACATTTGGCTTGCTGGCTGGGCATAGCCAAATCGAGCCACGCTTACAAGGCATAGGCACGCAGCACGTGATGCTGTCAGAAGGTCAGGCTGAAGCGGATGGTAAAATTGGCGCACATACATTTCACTACGGCAAATTCAATACGCCGCTGAATGCTGCATTTCAAGCCACCAGCCAGTACGGCCAAGGCGAAGCGGTTTACCTGCATGGCAGCATTACCGCGAGTTTTTTACATTTTTACTTTTCGTCTAACCCATTATTAGCGGCAACATTATTTGCTTATGCAAGACCATAAATTCTCAGATATTGAAATTGCCGCCGTTTATCGTGCAATTGAAGAGCGTCGCGATATGCGGCATTTTCTGCCCTTGCCTGTAGCGCCTGAAATCCTCACTAAAATTCTACAGGCAGCGCATCACGCACCTAGCGTAGGCTTAATGCAACCGTGGCGATTTATCAGAATTACCGATATGAATACACGCAACAGTATTCATCAACTGGTAGATAAAGAGCGCATTAAAACCGCACAAGCGATTGGTGAATATGAAAACACGGCGCGCATGGCAGAGTTTTTACGGCTAAAAGTAGAAGGCATTTTAGATTGCGGCGAATTATTAGTGGTAGCCTTGTGTGACAAACGCGAAAGCCATGTGTTTGGGCGCAGGACTCTGCCAGAAATGGATATCGCCTCTGTGAGTTGTGCCATCCAAAATATGTGGCTGGCCGCTCGTGCCGAGGGTCTGGGCATGGGCTGGGTGTCTATTTTCGACCCGGTAGAATTAGGCAAGTTACTTGACATGCCAAGTGATGCCAAACCTATAGCCGTATTATGTTTAGGCCACGTCAGCAGCTTTTACAAAGAACCCATGCTGGTGGAAACTGGCTGGGCAACCGCAAAACCACTAGACGAGATGGTGATGGAAAATAGCTGGGATGACCGATGATGGAAAAACTAGCTTGGACATAACAGAATGAGATACGCCAAACGCATTGTGTGCTTAACCACAGAACCTACCGAGGTGCTTTACCTGCTGGGCGAGCAGGAGCGCATCGTCGGCATTTCCGGTTACACCACGCACCCGGCGATTGCCAGAAAAGAAAAACCGAAAGTCTCTGCTTTCACTAGCGCGAAGATCGATAAAATTTTAGCGCTGCAACCGGACTTAGTCATAGGTTTCTCCAACTTGCAGGCAGATATCGCGGCCTCTCTTATCCGTGCGGGTATTGAAGTACATATATTTAATCAGCGCTCCATCGAGCAAGTATTGAATATGATTGCAACGACCGGCGCATTAGTCGGCGCCTCGGACAAAGCCGCAACGCTAATCGCCGAACTGGAAAATACACTTGACCAAGCACGGTTAAGCGCGAGCCAGTTGCCGGCAAGGCCAAAAGTATATTTTGAAGAATGGGACGAACCCATGATGTGTAGCATACGCTGGGCGATGGAGTTGATTGAGATTGCCGGCGGCACAGATTGCTTTCCCGAGCTTTCGCATTTTCACAGCGCAAAAGACCGTATTGTCACAGTACAGCAAGTGGCAGAACGACAGCCAGACATCGTCATCGGCTCATGGTGCGGTAAAAAATTCCAGCCCGAGCAAGTGATGGCACGCGAGGGCTGGGCGGATATTCCCGCGGTAAAACATGGCTTTGTACGTGAAATAAAATCGGCGGATATTTTGCAGCCTGGGCCATCGCTCATCACGCATGGCTTGAAACAATTACAAGCCATTATTCAAGAGTGGAGTATGCTTAATACTCAACAAAAACAGTAAGAGTCACTATGTCAGTACATTTAACTTTAGGTGGTGCCCGTTCAGGAAAAAGCGCCTACGCAGAAAAGCTTGCCTTAGAAAGCGGCCTTGCCGTGAGCTATATCGCGACAGCGCAAATCTACGATGCAGAGTTTGGTGCGCGCGTGCAACATCACAAAGATAGGCGTCCAGCAAATTGGACGCTGGTAGAAGAACCACATTACCTTGCACACACACTCACCCGATTGGCTGCAGAAAATCAATGCCTGATTGTAGACTGCCTGACGCTATGGCTAGCACAGTGGATATGTCCTGACTGTAATCCGCCGCATGACTCAACCTGGCAATCAGAACGTGAAGCTATCTTAACAACACTAGTTTCGCTACCGGGCACTATTATTCTAGTCAGCAACGAAGTTGGCATGGGTATAGTGCCGCTAGGCAAAATAAATCGACAGTTTCAAGACGAGCAAGGTAGATTGAATCAGGCAGTAGCGGCGGTAGCCAATCAAGTGACCTTTGTAGCGGCTGGTTTGCCTTTAAAACTCAAATAGCAGAAAAGCTAACGATTAGCTAAATAAGCGTTTAGCTTATTCCAATCCAGGTGTTGTTCTAAGCAATCGGCCAAGCGCTCTAACCCAGCCTCACGCAACTGCTGATAATCAAATGTTGTATCGGTATTTTCCAGCCCAGCCCAGTTTAGCCACGCAGCACAAGATTCTGCATGATCAAACAAGCCATGCAGATAAGTGCCTGCAATTTGGTTGTCTTGTGAGACAGCCCCTTCAGGCTGGCCAGCAATGATAAGCGCTGGAGCACTTAAAGCTGGGCCGCTACTGATGCCCATATGAATTTCATAGCCGATGACGTTTGCGTCAGCAAACGTGAGCTTACCACTCACCTGAGCCAAACGCTTTTCTTGTGCTAACGTGGTTTCCATCTCCAACCAACCAAAACCAACACTAGTACCAGTTTCACCTTCTAAAGCATGTGGGTCATGAATCAACTGACCCAGCATTTGGAATCCACCGCAGATCCCCAGCACTTTGCCGCCATAACGCAGATGCACGGCCAGCGCTTGTGCCCAGCCATAGTTCCGCAGTTGCTCAAGGTCACCGCGTACATTTTTACTGCCAGGCAAAATAATCCAATCCGCGGCAGGTATAGCCTCGTTGATTTTAACAAACTGAAAATCTACCTGTGGATGCAATCTTAGTGCATCAAAATCGGTGTGATTAGCTATATGCGGGAGAATTGGAACAATGATGCGGAGCTTGCCTGCACTACTTTTCTCTGGGTTTGATTGCATATAAGGCACGGCATCTTCGGCTTCTATATGTAAATCGTGCAAATATGGCAGCACGCCTAGCACAGGTTTAGCCGTTTCTTTTTCTAGCCAATCCAGCCCCGGTTGCAGCAAGGCTATGTCACCACGAAAGCGGTTGATGACATAGCCAGCCACGCGCCTGCGCTCAGTCTCGGATAGCAACGCAAGCGTGCCGACAATATGTGCGAATACTCCACCTCTATCAATATCAGCGATTAACACTACCGGGCAATCCACTGCTTCGGCAAAACCCATATTAGCGATATCACCTTCACGCAGGTTGATTTCTGCCGGACTACCTGCACCTTCAACCAAGACACACTCATAGTGGTTGCTCAGCCGTTGATAAGACGCCAATACGGCACGCATAGCGGTTGGTTTGTAGGCATGGTAGCCAGTCGCCTCAAGATTGCAGGCCACCTTGCCATGAATAATCACCTGGCAGCCAGTATCAGAATTAGGCTTAAGTAATACGGGATTCATATCGGTATGCGGCGCCAGACCACACGCTTGCGCTTGCACGGCTTGTGCGCGGCCAATCTCTCCACCGTCGGCCGTGACTGCCGAATTCAATGCCATATTTTGCGGCTTGAAGGGCGCAACGCGTACCCCTCTGCGATACAATACACGGCACAGCCCTGCCACCAGCGTACTTTTGCCAGCATCCGAGGTAGTGCCTTGTATCATCAATGTTTTCATATCCTGA
>JAZJZG010000217.1:0-4030 GCA_040389995.1 Pseudomonadota bacterium
TGGCTTTGATGCTGAACATTTGTTTTTGGCCATATAGACGCGGAATCAAATAATAGATTGAACCCATCGCGATGAACCCTACCCAGCCTAAAGCGCCAGAATGCACATGACCAATCGTCCAGTCGGTGTAATGTGAAAGAGAGTTGACGGTTTTAATCGCCATCATCGGGCCTTCAAACGTACTCATGCCGTAGAACGACAAAGATACGATAAGGAAACGTAGGATTGGGTCGTCACGCAATTTGTGCCATGCGCCAGACATCGTCATCATGCCGTTGATCATGCCGCCCCAGCTTGGTGCCAATAGAATCAGCGATAACACCATACCTACCGATTGCGTCCAGTCTGGTAGCGCTGTGTAATGCAAGTGATGTGAGCCTGCCCACATGTAAGTAAAGATCAAGCCCCAAAAGTGTACGATTGACAGGCGATAGGAGTAAATTGGGCGACCAGCTTGTTTAGGCACAAAGTAATACATCATGCCCAGAAAGCCGGCTGTCAGGATGAAACCTACCACGTTGTGGCCGTACCACCACTGAATCATCGCATCTTGCACACCAGCATACATTGAATAAGACTTCATCCAACCAGCCGGCACTTCCATACTGTTCACAACGTGCAATATCGCCACTACGACGATAAATGCACCGTAGAACCAATTGGCAACATAAATGTGCTTAACTTTTCTGGCGGATATCGTACCAAAGAACACGAGTGCATACATGATCCATACCACTAGCAGCAATAGATCAATCGGCCACTCAAGTTCAGCGTACTCTTTACCTGAGGTGTATCCCATAGGTAAAGAAATAATTGCCGCCACAATAACCGCTTGATATCCCCAGAATGTGTATCGCGCTAATTTCGGGAATTTAAGCGTTGTCTGGCAAGTACGTTGCACGACATAGAAAGAAGTAGCAAATAAAGCACAGCCGCCAAAAGCGAATATAACCAAGTTGGTATGCAGCGGGCGTAAACGTCCAAAACTAGTCCATGAGATGCCAAGATTCAGTTCTGGAAAAGCAAGCTGTGAGGCGATCACTACCCCCATCAGCATACCTACTACCCCCCAAATCACCGCCATCACGGTAAATTTTCTGACAGCATAGTCATCGTAAAATTGATGACTGACGTTATTAGCACTCATGATTAAAGTCCTTAATTAATACTAAAAAAGCTTGTTAGTTGTTGAGATATTACTTTTACTGGCTGTGGATACGATTTTTGGTAATGCACGGTGAAGGTTGCAAAAGCCTCCAACGCTAATTTGGCATCATGGCCTGCTTTGACTAAAAAACTATCAAAGCCACATCTGGCTAAATAATGAATAGTGTCAATCAGCACATCACCCACCGCCCTAAGTTCGCCCGTCCAGCCATGCTGGTTTCTAACTATTTGGGCTAACGAAAAGCCGCGACCATCTGTGTAAGTTGGGAAATCAATAGCAATAAATGCGATGCCTTCTGCTTGACCATTGCTGCCATACTTAAAAGTAATATCGGCAGCATCCGCATCAGAAGGTAGCAATATTGCAACGGGAAAGTTACGTGAGCTTAATTGTGCAAAGTGGGCTTTCCATGTCTCCAGTTTGACCATCCAATAACTTTCATCAGGTGGCAGCGCGGGCGAGTCTACTTCAAATAGCTGCCAAACGTCAACCTCCAGCCGTCCATTTCGAATAAGTCTTAAAGTGTTTTCAACCATCCAGAACCGCCGTATTTATTGTAGATTGTGCTAATAATGGGTCTGAATAGACATCACGTTTAAAAGGTTCTATGCCTAGTCTTTCAACAACATCGATAAATGGTTCGGCATCACTATCACGCAAGCTTAAATAGGTCTGAATAAGGCGATAGATAACATCCGGTATTTGTTCGCGGGCAAAAGATGGGCCTATCACACGTCCAATTGCTGCGCCACCACCATGTATTAAAGGAGAAGCGGCATCTTGACTGCTAGCGCCATTCTGCCGGCCGCCAATCGTAATTTGATACCACTCTTCACCTGCCTTATCGACACCAAGTATGCCAATATGCCCAACATGATGATGTCCGCAGGCGTTAACACAGCCTGACAGGTTCAAATCAAGCTCACCAATTTCATACACAAAGTCCAGATCATCGAATCGTTGTTGTATAGCGGTAGCAACAGGTATTGATACGGCATTTGCCAAGCTACAATAATCACCGCCGGGGCATGAGATGATATTAGTAATTAAGCCTATATTCGGCGTGGCTAGATTGAGCATGTCCAATTCCAGCCATAAGGAATAAAGGTTTTGCCTTCTTACGTCGGCCAATATCAGATTCTGCTCATGAGACACGCGTAACTCACCAAGTCCGTATGTTTCAGACATATCAGCCAATGCATCCATCTGGTCTGCTGTGATATCTCCTGGGGGAACACCACTGGCTTTAAGTGAGACGGTTACAGAGGCATAACCTTTAACTTTATGATCGTGTACATTCGTGCGCAGCCACCTTTCAAATTTAGGGTTTTCTGCGCACTTAAGCATGACATCACTTTCACTGTCGGGTAATGATGGATCATATTTCGGCCATTCGAATCGATTGGACACATACTGAACGTACTCCTCAGTCACTTTATCTGGACCATCTTTAATCAATTGCCACTGCTCATCTACTTGTTGTGCAAAAACTTCAGGAGTTAGATCTTTAACCAGTATTTTGATGCGTGCTTTATATTTGTTATCTCTTCTGCCATGCAGGTTGTAAACACGCAGCGTAGCCTGTAAATAAGTTAATAAATCATGCCAGGCAACGAATGGCTTGATGAGTTTACCAACGATAGGCGTCCTACCCAAACCACCGCCTATCCAGACCCTGAAACCTAAGACTCCATTTTCTTCGACAGCTTGCAAACCGATATCATGCACACTGACTGCGGCTCTGTCAGTTAATGCACCACTCACGGCAATTTTGAATTTTCGGGGCAGGAATGCAAATTCCGGATGTAACATCGACCATTGCCTGATAATCTCGCACCATACCAATGGGTTGATAATTTCATCTGGCGCAACGCCAGCAAAATGGTCTGTTGTGGTATTACGAATGCAGTTGCCACTGGTTTGGATGGCATGCATTTGTACAGTGGCTAGTTTTGCCAGGATTTCAGGAACGTCTTCTAAACGTGGCCAATTAAACTGAAGGTTTTGTCTAGTGCTGAAATGTCCATAGCCTTTATCCCAGCGCCTTGCAATATAAGCTAGCATTCTTAATTGTTTTGCAACCAGCATTCCATAAGGAATAGCCACCCGCAACATTGGCGCGTGCCGTTGAATGTATAAGCCGTTTTGGAGTCTTAAAACCCTAAACTCGTCTTCACTCAATTTTCCATGCAAAAATCGATGTGTTTGCTCTTTAAATTGAGCGACACGTTGCTCAACTAACTTTTGATCAATTTCGTCATAGATATACATTCAGTCACCTTAATTGTTTGGCAAATCAATCATTGCCAAACAAGTTTTAATCGCGATGAAGGTTAATGCTTAATATGAATGAAGTACAGAATCAGTTAGCTGAATAAAAAGCATATCAGTTTAAAATACAGTGCTGATTTGAATGATTTTATGGCGTTAAATCACGGACTATAGACCCTAGCGTAGATAAAGATGCTTCAATACGTGCATCCCAAATATGCCCATAATTCAATCTGATATAGTCGGTAAATCTTTTATGTGCAGAAAAGATAGGCCCCGGCGCAATGCTAATGCCATTGGCAAGCGCAATACGATGAACTTCTAATGCATTGACGCCATCTGGCAGTTTCACCCATAAAAAATAGCCGCCATGCGGAATCGTTAAGCGGGTGCCAACGGGAAAATAACGCTCAATGGCTTCGGTAAATTTAAGTTGATGGACTAGCAGTGTATTCCGCAAAGTACGAAGATGCTTGTCATAGCCGCCCTTTTGCAGGTATTTAGCCAAAGCCACTTGTGCAGGAACCGATGCCGATAAGGTCGTGGTCAATTTTAAACGTTCGATTGCTTTTGCATAGCGGCCAGTCGCCA
>JAZJZG010000218.1:0-9281 GCA_040389995.1 Pseudomonadota bacterium
TTAGGCCTTTCCGATAAGGCACACACGAATATGCGTCAACTTTCAGGTGGTATGAAGCGCCGTGCGCTGATTGCACAGGCGCTAGCGCATAAGCCACCAGTCATAGTGCTGGATGAACCTACGGCTGGTGTGGATGTTGAGCTTAGGCAAATGCTGTGGGAATTTATTAAGAAGCTTAATCGTGATGGCCACACGATTATCCTCACCACGCATTATCTAGAAGAAGCTGAAGCGTTATGTAGCCGGGTGGGGATGATGAAGCAGGGTGAAATCGTTGCCCTCGATAGCACGGCTAATCTGCTGAATAAATTTGCGGGCAAGAGCCTGCGATTAACCTTAGGCGATGTCAGCTTACCTACCAGTATTCAAGCTTTGGTGCGTGGCCATGACCGTGGTATTTTTACCTTTGCTTTGAACGATATGGCGCAAATTGAATTTGTGCTATCGGCGCTACGCAATGCGCATATTGCAGTGATTGATATGCAATTGAACGAAGCAGATTTAGAAGATGTATTTCTATCGCTAGTAGGTAAAGCATGATGATTAAATTAAGTCCTGCAATACGCGGCCCGTGGACCTTACTTAAAAAAGAAATGTTGCGTTTTTGGCGCGTGGCTTTTCAAACAGTCGCAGCGCCGGTGATTACTGCTTTACTATATTTGCTGATCTTTTCACATGTACTAGAAGGGCATGTGCAAGTGTATGAGGGTGTGCCTTACACTGCATTCTTGATTCCTGGCCTCATTATGATGTCGGTGTTGCAAAATGCTTTTGCGAATAGCTCATCTAGCCTTATTCAGTCAAAGGTAATGGGTAATATTGTATTTGTCTTACTGACACCACTTACGCACCTGCAGTTTTTTGGTGCTTTCTTGTGTGCAGCAATTATTCGCGGTTTAGCCGTAGGTCTGTGTATTTATGTGGGTGCCATTTGGTTTGTGGATTTGCATATGGTTCATCCGTGGCTAATTCTTGCTTTCGTTTTATTGGGCAGTGCTTTGTTAGGTACGTTCGGTATTATTGCTGGCATATGGGCAGATCGGTTTGATCAAATGGCCATGTTTCAAAATTTTATCATCATGCCTTTGTCCTTTTTATCCGGCGTGTTTTATTCCATACATTCGCTGCCGCCTTTTTGGCAAAAATTATCGCAACTTAACCCATTTTTCTACATGATAGATGGTTTTAGGTATGGATTCTTTGGCAAGGGTGATGTGTCGCCGCTGACCAGCTTATCTATCGTTGGCGTATCGTTCTTAGTGTTAGCATGGCTTACACTAAAAATGTTAAAATCAGGTTATAAATTAAGAGCATAAGCTAAAGCGTGATTAAACTTAGGATGTCAAGGTGAGGTAAAAGTGTTAAGCGCACAACAATTAGAAACATACATTACGCAACATTTGGCTTGCGATTACATCAAAGTATTAGGTGATGATGGTACGCATTTTGAGGCTGTCATCGTCAGTTCTGCTTTTGCTGGTAAATCGATGATACAGCAGCATCAGTTGGTATATGCCGCGCTGGGCGACAGGATGCGTGCAGAAATTCACGCCTTATCGATGCAAACATTAACGCCGGAAAAATGGCAAGAACTCAATAAAAATTGAACCAAAGAATTAAATTGGTCGGGCTAAATTAACAAATTTAAATATTAAGGTAATGGAGATACAAATGGACGCACAAGCACAGATTAAAGAAACAGTTACCAACAATCCAGTGGTACTGTACATGAAAGGTAGCCCGAAATTCCCGCAATGCGGCTTTTCTAATTTGGCGACACAGATTCTAGCTGCATGCAATGCACAATATGTGGCAGTAGATGTGCTGGCAGATCAAGCTGTACGTGAAGGCATCAAGGTTTATGCGAATTGGCCTACGATTCCACAACTATATATCAACGGTGAATTTGTTGGTGGCTCTGATATCATGCGCGCCATGTACGAGAATGGCGAATTGCAAGCGCTGCTGAATACAGTCAATGTAAGCGCAGCCAAGTAATTGGATAAGTTGATCATACAGGGCGGTAACCGTCTATATGGTGAAGTCACCATATCTGGCGCCAAGAACGCCGCATTACCAATTTTATGTGCATCGCTATTAGCCGAGACGCCGCTTAATTTAAGTGGTGTTGCCGCACTAAAAGATATTGATACAACCATCAAACTGCTTGATACGATGGGCGTTAAAATTACACGTAACGCTGATAAAGTGAGTTTGGACGCCAGCGATGTTGCTTCTTTTGAGGCGACTTATGAAATGGTTAAAACCATGCGCGCCTCTATTTTGGTGCTGGGACCTTTGTTGGCGCGTTTTGGCACTGCACGTGTGTCATTGCCTGGCGGTTGCGCTATTGGCTCTAGACCGGTCGATTTGCATATTAAAGGTTTGCAAGCGATGGGTGCCGCCATTCATATTACGCATGGCTACATTCAAGCCAGTACTTTGCATTTACCCAATCGGCGTTTGCAAGGCGCACGTTACTACATGGATTTGGTGACGGTCACTGGGACGGAAAACCTGATAATGGCTGCGGCATTGGCACAAGGCACGACGGTGTTGGAAAATGCGGCAAAAGAGCCAGAAGTAGTCGATTTGGCAGAGTGTCTCATCAAAATGGGTGCAAAAATCACAGGTGCCGGCACCGACGTGATTACGATCGAAGGCGTAGAGCGCCTGAGTGGTGCTGACCATAATATCGTTTGTGATCGTATCGAGGCGGGCACTTATATGGTTGCGGCTGCGATGACAGGCGGAGAAGTGAAATTATTGAATGTGCAAGCACATTTACTAGATGCGGTAATTGAAAAGTTGCGTGATGCTGGCGCGACAGTGAATGTTGATGCAGAGAGCATTACCGTTAAAGGTGACGGTCAGTTAAAAGCGGTCAATATTCGTACTGCACCGCATCCGGCTTTTCCCACGGATATGCAAGCGCAGTTTATGGCTCTGAACGCAGTGGCGACTGGAGTATCAAAAGTAACAGAAACTATTTTTGAGAACCGCTTTATGCATGTGCAGGAAATGCAACGCTTAGGGGCTGATATTAGTATAGACGGTAATACCGCGATGGTAACCGGCGTGAAATTTTTAGACGGAGCGACTGTCATGGCCACAGATCTACGTGCTTCAGCAAGTTTAGTCTTGGCTGGACTGGTAGCGCGTGGCGAAACGGTGATTGAGCGTATCTATCACTTGGATCGCGGCTACGAGCATTTAGAAGCCAAGTTAAATGCGCTGGGCGCCAATGTTAAACGCGTATAAATCTCAAGTGCTTAAAAGTAGATAAAAATGATTACCATAGCATTATCAAAAGGCCGTATCTTTGAAGAAACCACGCCACTTTTAGCGGCAGCCGGTATTCATGCGCTTGAAGATCCGGAGTCTTCACGTAAGCTGATTCTGGCAACGAATCGTGATGACGTTCGTCTAATCATTGTCCGCGCGACCGACGTACCAACCTATGTGCAGTATGGTGCGGCTGATCTAGGTATAGCTGGTAAAGACGTATTAGATGAGCACGGTGGCGAAGGTTTATATCAACCTATTGATTTGCAGATTGCCAAATGCAAAATGATGGTTGCGGTACGTGAAGATTTTGATTACTTTGCCTCCATTCGTAGCGGCGCACGTCTAAAAGTGGTCACTAAATATGTTAAAACCGCACGTGAGCACTTTGCTGCAAAAGGTATGCATGTGGATTTGATTAAGCTGTATGGCTCTATGGAATTAGGTCCATTGGTTGGGCTGGCAGACGTGATTGTAGATTTAGTCAGCACAGGTGGAACATTACGCGCCAATAACCTCAAGGCGGTGGAAGAGGTGGGTGATATCAGCTCGCGTTTAGTCGTGAATCAAGCCTCATTGAAGTTGAATAGAGCGAAATTGCAACCTATTATGGATGCATTTTTAAGTGTAGTTACTGCTAAATAATAGATTTTAAATCAATACATTATATAGGTTTAAGTATGAGTATTAACGTTAGACGATTTTCTACCACAGATACAGACTTTGACGATAAGCTGAAAAAGTTGCTGGCCTTTGAGACAGCACAAGACGATAGCGTTGATGAAGTCGTCGCGAATATACTTAAAGATGTTAAAAAGCGTGGCGATGCCGCGGTGTTGGAATATACCAATCGATTTGATAAAACCAGTGCGACTGATTTAAGCACGCTTGAAATCACTCAGGCTGAGTTAATTGCTGCCTTGAATAACTTGCCGAACAATCAGCGTGAAGCTTTGCAAGCCGCCGCAGACCGCGTGCGTAGTTATCACGAGAAACAGTTGATGACTTCCTGGAGTTATACCGAAGCCGATGGTACGCTACTTGGGCAACAAGTAACGGCACTCGACCGGGTTGGTTTATATGTACCTGGCGGTAAAGCGGCTTATCCCTCCTCAGTATTGATGAATGCGATTCCTGCTAAAGTGGCGGGTGTGGCTGAGCTCATCATGGTTGTGCCTACACCGAATGGCGAAAAAAATGCCTTAGTGTTGGCCGCCGCCGCTATTGCTGGCGTAGATCGTGTATTCTGTATCGGTGGTGCGCAAGCGGTAGGTGCATTGGCTTATGGTACTGAAACGGTACCGCAAGTGGATAAAATCGTCGGCCCTGGTAACGCCTATGTGGCAGCAGCCAAGCGCCGTGTATTTGGCGTGGTGGGCATAGACATGGTGGCAGGTCCATCTGAGATTCTAGTGATTTGTGATGGTAAGACCAATCCTGATTGGGTGGCGATGGATATGTTCAGCCAGGCTGAGCACGATGAGCTGGCGCAGGCGATATTATTGAGTCCAGATGCCGACTTTTTAGATAAGGTCAGCGCAAGTATACAAAAGCTAGTTGAAGAAATGCCGCGTAAGGACATCATTGCTACGTCATTGTCTGACCGAGGCGCACTGATTCAAGTGCGTGATCTGGATGAAGCTGCGGAGATTAGTAATTATATTGCGCCCGAGCATTTAGAGCTTTCGATTGAAGATCCGCTGGCATTCAGTAAAAAGATCAAACATGCCGGCGCTATTTTTATGGGGCGTAATACTTGTGAAGCACTTGGTGACTATTGTGCCGGCCCGAATCACGTATTACCGACTTCTCGTACCGCACGTTTTTCATCGCCATTAGGTGTGTATGATTTTCAGAAGCGCTCAAGCCTGATTATGGTGTCGTCAGCAGGTGCGCAAACGCTGGGTAAAATCGCTTCAACCTTAGCGCATGGTGAAGGTTTGCAAGCACATGCCCGATCTGCCGAGTTTAGGTTAAAAGATTAGACTGGCATCATGAGTAAATTTTGGAGTGATGTCGTACATAAACTTACACCTTATGTACCGGGCGAACAGCCTAAACTAGATAATCTGGTCAAATTAAATACCAATGAAAATCCTTATGGCCCTAGTCCTAAGGTGATTGCTGCACTTAGGCTTGAAGCTGCTGATAGTCTAAGGTTGTATCCCGATCCAAATTCAGATGCGTTAAGATTGGCAATCGCTGAGGCACATCAGCTTGAAAGTAATCAAGTATTTGTTGGTAATGGCTCAGATGAAGTGTTGGCACATGTGTTTCAAGCCTTATTGAAACATGCTGGACCACTGTTATTTCCAGATATCACCTACAGTTTTTACCCGGTATATTGCGGCCTATATGGCATCCAATATAAGACCATTCCGCTAGCTGAAGATTTTACAATTAACATTGATGACTACGACCGGCCAAATGGCGGCATCATATTTCCGAATCCTAATGCACCTACCGGTATTCCACTTGCATTGGTGGAGATTGAACGGCTGTTACAAAAAAACACTGAATCAGTGGTGGTTGTAGATGAAGCGTATGTGGATTTCGGTACTGAATCAGTAGTGACTTTAATCAACCAGTATCCCAATTTATTAGTAACACATACTTTATCTAAAGCACGTTCGCTTGCGGGTTTGCGTGTGGGTTACGCGTTAGGTGCACCGGAATTGATACAAGCGTTAATTCGGGTAAAAGATAGCTTTAATTCATACCCTATTGATCGGTTTGCCTCGGCAGGTGCGATTGCGGCTATGCAGGATACTGAATATTTTGCAGAAATGCTGCAAAAAGTGCTGGTGACGCGTGGCGCACTGGTTCAGGATTTAACCAGTTTAGGCTTTACCGTATTGCCATCAGGCGCAAACTTTATTTTTGCTAAACATCCTACTAAAAATGGTGCGGAGCTCACTGCAAAATTACGTGAGAAAAGCATCATAGTGCGGCACTTTAAAGCGCCTAGCCGAGTTTCACCCTATTTACGCATCACCATCGGTACTGATGCACAGTCCAAACTGCTCGTTAATGCATTAAAGGAAATTCTTTTGTAAGATTGGTCGATGCGATTAAAACGTTTAGAAGCCTAGATCTGCAAAGAAAAACTACATAAATCGTTGAAAAAAGCATTAAAAGTTTGAAATTTCTCGCAAACTACGGTTATTATTACGCAATGTGCGTTTTTAGCACAATATAAGAACTATAGGTTTATAAAAAAACTGTCTTTTATCCGTATTTTAATCAAAATAAACCACGTGCTGGTTTATTTTAAGTTGGAGGATGTATCGTGGCACAAACCCAAATGGCATTAGATTCACTAGATTTCGACGCAACAGTTGCTTTAGCAACTAAAGTTGCTCCACACGTAGATATCTTGGAAATTGGTACGCCTTGCATTAAGCATAATGGTATCAAATTACTTGAAGTTTTACGCGCTAAATTCCCAAACAACAAAATCTTAGTTGATTTAAAAACTATGGATGCTGGTTTCTACGAAGCTGAGCCATTCTACAAAGCTGGTGCAGATATTTGTACAGTACTTGGTACCGCTGATATCGGCACTATCAAAGGTGTGATTGACGTTGCTAACAAATACGGCAAAAAAGCACAAGTTGATTTAATCAACGTAGCTGATAAAAAAACACGTACACAAGAAGTGGCTAAACTAGGCGCGCACATCATTGGCGTTCACACTGGTTTAGACCAACAAGCTGCTGGTCAAACACCATTCAATGACTTAAGCATGGTTGCTGGCTTAGGTTTAGGTGTAGATATTTCAGTTGCTGGCGGTGTTAAAGCTGCTACAACACAACAAGTTAAAGACGCAGGCGCTACAATCATCGTAGCCGGTGCAGCAATTTATGGTGCTACTGACCCAGCTGCTGCTGCTGCTGAAATTACAGCAATTGCACACGGTACTCCAGCAAGTGCTGGCGGTGCTAAAAAAGTCCTACCATGGATTATTGCTGCTGCCGTTATAGTATTGTTAGTTAGCGTACTAAGCGGTAAAAAAGAAGCACCAGCTGAAGCACCTGCAACAGAAGCAGCGCCAGCTGCAGAAATGGCAGCACCTGCTCATGATGCTGCAGCGCCAGCAGAAGCTGCTCCGGCAACAGAAGCTGCACCTGCTCCTGAAGCTGCTAAATAATTATTTCTTAGCAAGACCTTATTCGCCATATTGCGTGGCAATAAATGGATTGTGAAGCAAGTAATTAGCGCAAGCTAATGAACACAAAGCCTAGTAAAGATAATCTAAACATCTTGCTAGGCTTTGTTTTTTATAGCTACTGATATAATGTTGGATATAAAAGTGTTATCAGATAGGTATTTGGTCTGATTGCATGTGGTTTAGGTTAAAATAATATCTTACGTTAGCAATTTATTTTTAAGTGACTTAATATGCGCTCCGCTGAAGTAGTACGAAATACCCTGGAAACACAAGTGACTGCCGCTATCAACCTAGATGGCACAGGTGTTTCTCAATTCAATACCGGTCTGGCTTTTTTAGATCATATGCTTGATCAAATCGCGCGCCATGGCATGATGGACATTGCCGTGAATGCCAATGGTGATTTACATATAGATGCACATCATACTGTAGAAGATATTGGCATTACGCTGGGGCAAGCATTTAGCAAAGCCATCGGGGATAAAAAGGGTATACGTCGTTATGGTCATGCTTATGTGCCATTAGATGAAGCCTTATCTCGTGTTGTGCTAGATATTTCTGGCCGACCAGGTTTATCGTTTAGTTGCGTGTTCACACGTGCAGCCATCGGTGGGTTTGATGTTGATTTATTCCATGAGTTTTTTCAGGGATTTGTTAATCACGCCAATGTCACACTGCATGTTGATAACCTAAAAGGTCAAAATTCGCACCACCAAGCAGAAACCATTTTCAAGGCGTTTGGCCGTGCATTGCGTATGGCGGTGGAATTAGATGCTCGTATGGAAGGTATTATGCCATCGACTAAAGGAAGTCTATAAACCTTTAGATTTGCCTAAAAAATAGTATGAAAAAAATAGATATCGCAGTAGTGGATTATGGCATGGGCAACTTACGCTCGGTGTCTAAGGCCTTAGAGCATGTCGCGCCAACAAAAACCGTGCTGGTTACCAGTAACCAAGAAGACATTGCAAATGCTGAGCGTGTGGTATTTCCGGGACAGGGTGCTATGCCGGATTGTATTCGTGAATTAGATGCGCGTGGCTTGCGGGAGGTTGTGCTGCATGCAGCACAGAATAAGCCATTTTTAGGTATATGTATCGGCCTGCAAATGCTATTTGAGCAATCTGAAGAAGGCAATGCAGCGGGTTTGGGTCTATTCAAGGGCAAGGTAAAACGTTTTGCCGCAGCCGATATGAAAGATGAACTTGGTGGCAAATTAAAAGTGCCTCATATGGGTTGGAACCAAGTCTATCAAACTAAGCGTCAGCAATTACAGAATAACCAGCCTCAATCGCACGCCCTCTGGCAGGGCATAGAAGACGGTGCACGTTTTTATTATGTGCATAGTTATTATGTACAGGCCGATGATGAGAGTATTACCGCAGGTTTTAGTCAATATCCTCAGCAGTTTACTAGCGCGATTGCCAGCGATAATTTATTTGCCGTACAGTTTCACCCAGAAAAGAGTGCGGCTGCAGGCTTGCAATTACTCAGTAATTTTGTAAGCTGGAAGCCTTAATCTACTTATTTACTCTCTATATTTTAATTTCACTATTTTTGTTTGTTATCATCAAATCCTACTATGTTAATTATCCCAGCAATTGATCTCAAAGACGGCCACTGTGTACGCCTAAAACAAGGTTTAATGGAAGAGTCCACGGTATTTTCTGAAGACCCAGGGGCGATGGCGCGCCATTGGGTAGATAGCGGTGGTAAGCGCTTACATTTGGTGGATTTGAATGGCGCATTTGCCGGTAAGCCAGTCAATGAAGCGGCGATCAAGTCTATAGTGGGCGCGGTAGGTGGTGATATTCCAATTCAATTG
>JAZJZG010000218.1:9291-19182 GCA_040389995.1 Pseudomonadota bacterium
TAACGGTATAGACTACGTGATTATTGGCACTGCAGCAGTTAAAAACCCAGGCTTTTTGCATGAAGCTTGTTATGCCTTCCCTGGCCAGATTATCGTCGGTTTAGATGCTAAAGATGGGAAAGTCGCAGTTGATGGCTGGTCTAAACTCACTGGTCATGATGTGATTGATTTAGCTAAAAAATTTGAAGATTATGGCGTGAGTTCAATTGTATACACAGACATTGGTCGTGATGGCATGCTCACAGGCGTGAATATTGAAGCGACGGTTGCTCTGGCGCAGGCACTTACCATTCCAGTGATTGCTTCTGGCGGCGTGACCAATTTGGATGATGTACGTAAATTGTGTGCTGTGGCTAACGAAGGCATTATCGGCACGATTACGGGCCGCGCGATTTATGAAGGTACGCTGGATTTTGCCGCGGCACAAAAACTTGCGGATGAGTTAAGTGCTCGCTAAACGAATTATTCCTTGTTTGGATGTGACCGATGGCCGCGTTGTCAAAGGCGTCAATTTTCTGGAGTTGCGCGATGCGGGTGACCCAGTGGAAATTGCACGCCGCTACGATGAGCAAGGCGCAGATGAACTCACTTTTTTAGATATTACGGCTAGCTCTGATAATCGAGGTTTAATCCTGCATATTATTGAGCAGGTTGCTTCACAAGTGTTTATTCCACTGACCGTAGGCGGTGGTGTGCGCGAGGTTGAAGATGTGCGGCGTTTGCTTAATGCCGGTGCAGATAAAGTCAGTATTAATACAACAGCAGTGCTGAATCCACAGATGGTGGCTGATGCGGCGAGTAGATTTGGTTCACAGTGCATAGTTGTGGCAATAGACGCTAAAAAGGTGGACAATCAACCATTCGAGTGGGAAGTGTTCACCCATGGCGGGCGCAAGGCTACAGGCTTAGACGCGGTGAAATGGGCCGAGCATATGGCGAGTTTGGGTGCTGGAGAGTTGCTGGTAACGAGTATGGACCGTGATGGCACAAAAATTGGTTTTAATAATCCATTAAATCGTGCGATTTCAGATGCAGTTGATATACCGATTATCGCCTCTGGTGGCGTGGGTAATTTGCAGCATTTGGTGGATGGCGTAAAAGTGGGCGGTGCAGATGCTGTGCTAGCCGCGAGTATTTTCCATTATGGTGAATACACGGTAAAGCAGGCCAAAGAATATATGCAGAAAAATGGGATTGAAGTTAGGCTATGAGTTGGCTAGATGAAATTAACTGGGATGCTAACGGTTTAGTACCTGTCATTGCGCAAGAGCATGACACAGGCTGTGTATTGATGTTTGCATGGATGAACCGCGAAGCCCTGCAAATAACCTATGATACCAAGCAGGCGGTATATTGGTCGCGCTCACGTAATAAATTATGGCGTAAAGGTGAGGAGTCTGGCCACGTGCAGCATGTGCATGAAATTAGGCTAGATTGCGATGAAGACGTAGTGCTCATTAAAGTAGAACAAACCGGTGGTATTGCTTGTCACACGGGTCGACATAATTGTTTCTTCAAGAAATTGGATAATGATCACTGGCTGATAGATCAGCCAGTGATTAAGAGTCCTCAAGATATTTATTAGCCCGAAATTTACGATAAAGAAAAACATCAATGAATGATATTTTAAGCCGTTTGAGTGAGTTGTTAGAGCAGCGTAAGAGTGCTGATTCACAATCGTCTTATGTCGCTAAACTCTATGCCAAAGGCATGGACAGTATATTGAAAAAAGTTGGCGAAGAAGCGGCTGAAACCATCATTGCCGCAAAGAATGGCGATAAAGAGCAGCTGATTTATGAAACAGCGGATCTGTGGTTTCATACCATGGTGATGCTTGCGCAAGCTGGCTTAGAACCGCAGGATGTACTGGATGAATTAGCTAGACGTGAAGGTTTATCTGGTATTGTTGAAAAAGCATCTAGAGTAGAAAGTCGTACCTAAAATGAGCGCAGACTGCATATTCTGTAAAATATTGGATGGCAGCATACCATCAAAAAAAATCTATGAAGATGCTGACGTGATAGCGTTTAATGATATTCGCCCGATTGCGAAAGTACATTTTCTCATAGTGCCTAAAATACATGTGGAAAGCTTAGCTAGCTGCGAAGTGCAGCACCAAGCATTGCTGGGAAAAATGCTGCTACTGGCACCTCAGCTTGCTAAAGCGCAAGGGCTAGCAGGTTTTCGTACTATGATTAATACTGGCCGTGACGGCGGGCAAGAGGTGTTTCATATTCACATGCACGTATTTGGTGGTGACGATAAACTCCCAAAAACTTAGCAGCAATGTTATAAACAGCATTATTTTTTAGGGGCTTCAACATGGGTTCATTCAGTATTTGGCATTGGTTGATTGTGTTGTTAATAGTCGTGCTGGTATTTGGCACTAAAAAACTGCGCAATATAGGTAGTGACGTAGGCGGCGCTGTAAAAAACTTTAAAGATGCAATGGCTGAAGAAAACCCGCAGGCCGATGCGCTGCTCAATACCATTAAAAATGATACGACAGAAAACTTGATTATGGGTGAAGCTGTAGAAGTGCCGGCAGAAAAAGCTGCACCTAGAAGAAAAACCGCGACTACTAAGCCCGCTGCGAAATCTCCTGCAGCAGCGAGTGCTAAACCTAAACCGCCGGCAAAACCTAAAGCTGTAACTACCAGCAAGCCTAAGTAGCTTTAAATTTATGACATCCCAGGCTAGGCGCTAATCTCATGTTTGATATTGCTTTCTCTGAATTAGTGGTAATCGCTGTGGTTGCACTGATTGTCATAGGTCCGGAGAAATTGCCAAAAGTGGCGCGCACACTAGGCGCACTTGCTGGCCGTATGCAAAAATATGTGGCGCAGGTGAAGGAAGAGGTAAATCGTGAAGTACGATTTCAAGAGTTGCAGCAGCTTCAGCAAGAAATCAAGGAAACTGCCACTAAAACCCAAGCTAGCTTTCAACGTAAAGCGGACGCCTTAACGCAAGAGCTGGATTTTGAAGATTTAAATACTCAGAATAAAGCAGTGGACAAAGCGCCTCTCATAGAAGCGCAAGACGCCGCGCCAAACGCAGTGGAAAAAGTAACTAAAGCAAAAAAAGTTGTTAAAAAAACGACTACACAAGAATAAAAAGCGCTTAAGAAAATATAACCGTGACACCTACCGATAACTTTATTTCCCACTTGATTGAGCTGCGTGATCGTTTATTGCGTATCGTCATCGGTTTAATTGTGGTTTTCATTGGGTTTTTTCCTTTTGCTAATAAGATATACGCGCTGCTTGCGGAGCCATTATTAAGTAAGCTACCGGCAGGCGGACAAATGATTGCGACCGCAGTAACCACGCCATTTTTTGTGCCTATGAAAGTCGCTATGATGGCCGCTTTTATCGTCTCATTACCGCATACCTTATACCAAGTATGGGCGTTTGTAGCGCCTGGCTTATATGCGCATGAGAAAAAGTTCATGATTCCCATCATTATTGCGAGTAGTTTGCTGTTTCTTCTGGGCATGGCCTTTGCGTATTTTTTGGTGTTTCCGATAATATTTGGTTTTATTGTACATACCGCCCCGCAAGGTGTTGCGGTAATGACCGATATTGGTAATTATCTAGATTTTGTGTTGACGTTATTCTTTGCGTTCGGACTAGCATTTGAGGTGCCAATTGCCGTGGTGTTGGCAGTGCGGTTTGGCTGGGTCAGCATCAAGCAGCTTAACGAAGTGCGTGGTTATGTGATTGTCGCCGCATTTATCATAGGTGCAATATTCACGCCGCCCGATGTGATTTCTCAGTGTATGCTGGCAGTACCCATGTGGTTATTGTATGAGCTAGGTATACTTGTGGCCAGATTCACCAAGCAAGCCCCTGAGCCTGAGGGTTTACCGCCTACTTAATCACGCCGCTTACCCTTTTAGCGTTTATTCATTTGGCACACTAGGTTTAGGACGTTTGCCAATGACCACGGTGACGTTAATTATTTTTTCAGCGCGTGAAATTTTGAGGGTGGCATTTTGGTTAGGCGTCAGTCCTGCAATTAAATTCAACATACTGCCGCTATCTGATATAGGTTTGCCTTCAATCGCCAATAAAATATCACCGGCACGTAAGCCTGCTCTATCCGCAGGGCTGCCGCGTAGCACGCCTGCGACTAAGGCGCCTTCTGCTAGGTTGAGTTTGAATGATTCAGCCAGTTCAGGCGTAATGTCTTGTGCCTCAATGCCTATCCAGCCGCGTGTTACATTGCCTTTAGTCATGATTTGCTCCATGACTTGACGTGCTAATGTTGCTGGAATAGCAAAACCTATACCCATAGAGCCGCCGCTGCGTGAATAAATGGCACTATTTATACCGACTAAATTACCCTCAGTATCTATCAATGCACCGCCAGAGTTGCCAGGATTGATTGACGCGTCCGTCTGGATAAAGTTTTCAAAGGTATTGATGCCTAAGTGGTTGCGACCGAGCGCACTGACTATGCCTTGCGTCACGGTTTGACCAACGCCAAATGGGTTGCCAATCGCCAGCACTACGTCGCCTACATTCAGCTTGTCTGAACTGGCAAAGGTGATTGCTGGGAGATGCTCAGCATCAATTTTAATCAGTGCTAAATCGGTGTCTGGATCCGTGCCTACTACTTTAGCAGAGATTTTCCGGCCATCTGCCATGGCTACTTCAATTTCATCTGCTGCAGCAACTACATGGTTATTCGTTAGAATCATACCTTGTTCGCTAACGATGACTCCTGAGCCTAAGCTATTCTCAGGTTGAGATTGACCATCTCCATCTAACTGGTCGCCGAAGAATTGGCGAAACGTCGGGTCATCCAAGTATTTTTGATGTGGGTTAGCGGGTGCATTTTTGCTGGTAAAGATATTGACTACAGCAGGCATGGCTTTTTTAACTGCGTAGCTAAACGAGCCTGGCATGCGATTGTTGCCATCAGCATTTATGCCGGACTCCATTTGTTTCACTACCACGGTATTGGGCTTATCTAGTACATTACTCCACCAACTCGGGAAAAACATTCGCACCAGGAAAAGCGCGGCCAGACATATTGTGATAGCCTGCGCGAATATAAGCCAAAACTTTTTGTATAAGTGATTATTCATCGTGTTAAATGCTTAAATTTTGATATAAAGTAGTATGGTGTAAATGCGATAAAAATCAATACAGGCCATCATTAAATGTCACAAGAGATTGAAATAAAATGGTAAAAATCAATGTGCTCACTCATTATATCCAACAACTATTGCAAGTTGAGCGTTTCAAAGACTATTGCCCGAATGGATTACAAGTAGCAGGTAAAAGTGAAATCCATAAGATAGTCACTGGTGTTACCGCTAGCATGGCCTTATTAGAAGCAGCGCAACAAGCGAATGCCGATTTGATTTTAGTCCATCATGGCTATTTTTGGCGTAATGAAGATCCTAGAATTATTGGTATCAAGCGTAATCGCATCGCATTTTTACTAAAAAACGATTTAAATCTGCTGGCTTATCATTTGCCTTTAGATGCACATCCTACACTGGGCAATAATGCGCAGTTGGGTAAGGTGCTTGGCGTCTCGTCCATAGGTTTCGCCGGGGAGTCGAATGTCGTCGCTTACGGTAGTCTGGAAAGCCCGCTCAAGCTACATGATTTTGCCAGATATGTTGAGGCAAAGCTGCAACGTGCCCCACTAGTAATCGGTGATCCAGAAAAAAGTGTACAGAAAATCGCCTGGTGCACAGGTGCAGCGCAGGGTTATATTGATACCGCAATTGAATTAGGCGTAGACGTATTTATGAGTGGTGAAGTCTCTGAGCAGACCACACACCAGTCAGTAGAATCAGGCGTGTCTTATATTTCTGCCGGGCATCATGCAACAGAGCGTTATGGCGTACAAGCTTTGGGCGAGCATCTGGCTGGGCAATTTAATATCAGTCATGAATTTATCGATATAGAAAATTTAGTTTAGTTGTTATATATCAGATACTTATAAAATTAAATAAAGCTTTAATTCATTGGTAAAGGATTGTATAATATCGCGATTTATGTGTGCTTGCATTTTGGGCGGCATGTGGCAACCATTTTTGCAGTAGCAATACCGAATTTGCAGTGAATTTATAACTGGACTTTAAAGAATAAAAAGAACAGTCGTTATAAATTTTAAGATGATTTTTTGTAATTTAAATTGGTTAGTAATTTTTGTTAAGTAAATAGTGTGTTTGCCTCAAAAGGGCGAATTTCATTTTAAACTCACGAGGAAAACATGTCAGACAATCAGCATGACAAGCATCAATCCAGTTCACAGCAAGAAGCACCTTCTCACATAGACGCAGAAAAACGTAAATTCTTAATCGCAACTTCAGCAGTAGGAGCAGTAGGTGTTGCTGCGGTGGCCGTGCCGTTTGTAAAAAGCATGACCCCAAGTGAGCGTGCCAAGGCTGCGGGTGCGCCAGTCGAAGTGGATATCAGTAAAATCGAGCCAGGTACAATGATGACCGCAGAATGGCGTGGTAAGCCAGTTTGGATTATTAACCGTACCGATGAAATGACTGCGGAACTGGCAAAGCATAATGATCAGCTTTCGGATCCAAACTGTGATGTGATTTCACAGCAGCCAAGTTATTGCAAGAATGCAGATCGCTCTATTAAACCAAATCTGGCGGTTATCGTCGGTATCTGTACGCACTTGGGCTGTTCACCTACCGCTAAACTACAGGTGGGTGGTGATATGGGCGATAAATGGGTAGGGGGCTTTTTCTGCCCATGCCATGGTTCAAAATTTGATTTGGCTGGCCGTGTGTATAAAGGCTCTCCAGCGCCGATCAATTTGGTAGTGCCCCCTTATAAATATTTGACTGATAACACTTTGCTTATCGGTGTAGATACTGAAGTGAAGGCCTAATCATGACAGATAAAAATAAATCAGTATTAGCTAATGCGCTGGATAATACCGTTAGCTGGGTGGACGAGCGCTTCCCATTAACAAGCAATATCAAGGCGCATCTGACTGAATACTATGCGCCTAAAAATTTCAATTTCTGGTATTTTTTCGGCTCGTTAGCGATGTTGGTGTTGGTGCTGCAAATCGTGACGGGTATATTCCTGACGATGCATTACAAGCCTGATGCTGACCTGGCTTTCGGCTCAGTCGAATATATTATGCGTGATGTGCCGTGGGGCTGGCTGATCCGTTATATGCACTCTACCGGTGCATCGATGTTTTTTGTCGTAGTTTACTTGCATATGTTCCGCGGCATTATTTATAGCTCGTACCGCAATCCGCGTGAGTTGATCTGGTTGTTCGGCGTGGCAATATTCTTATGTTTAATGGGCGAGGCGTTTTTTGGCTACCTATTACCATGGGGTCAAATGTCTTACTGGGGCGCACAAGTGATTGTGAACCTGTTCTCAGCGATTCCATTCGTTGGTCCAGATGTGTCTGAGTGGTTGCGTGGTGATTATCTGGTCTCTGATGCTACTTTGAATCGTTTCTTTGCGTTCCATGTGATTGCCTTGCCTTTAGTATTGCTGGGTTTGGTAGTTACTCATTTGATTGCTTTGCATGAAGTGGGCTCAAATAATCCGGATGGTATTGAAATCAAGAAATTAAAAGACAAGAAAACTGGTATTCCGCTAGATGGTATTGCTTTTCATCCTTATTACACGGTAAAAGATTTAGTGGGTGTGGTGGTGTTCTTAATGGTGTTTTCGGCGATTATTTTCTTTGCACCGGAGATGGGCGGCTATTTCCTAGAGGCAAATAACTTCGTACCTGCTGATGCACTTAAAACGCCAGCACATATTGCACCAGTATGGTATTTCACGCCGTATTACTCTATCTTGCGTGCAGTGCCGCCTGTTATGAACTCGCAGTTTCCTGGTGTGGCGGCAATGGGTTTGTCAGTGATGGTGTTTGCGTTGTTGCCTTGGTTGGATAAAGGTGCAGTAAAATCTATTCGTTATCGTGGGTCGCTGTACAAAAAATGGCTGGCTGCGTTTGTGGTGAGCTTTATAGTTTTAGGTTATTTAGGTACTGTACCTTCAAATATATGGGGTCAATTTGGCAGCATGTTGGGTAATGCTGACCGTGCAACAGTAGTGGCGCGCGTATTCACCGTTATCTACTTTGCTTTCTTCATACTGATGCCGTGGTACACCAAAAAAGATAAAACCTTGCCAGTGCCAGAAAGGGTGACAGGATAAGCGCCATGAAAAAAGCTTTATTCGTATTAGCACTTTTACCGCTGTTGGTATTGCCGCAATTAGCAGCGGCTAATGAAGACATGCATCTGGATAAAGCGCCGATTGATGTGTCGAATCATGAGTCTTTGCAGCGCGGTGCGCGTACCTTTACCAATTACTGTTTAAATTGTCATAGCGTAAATTACATGCGTTATAACCGTTTGCAGGAAATTGGTTTGACGGAACAGCAGATTAAAGACAACCTGATTTTTACTGGCGACAAAGTGGGCGATTTAATGAAGGTCGCTATGAATAAGAAGGAGGCCAAAACATGGTTTGGTGTTGCGCCACCTGATTTATCAGTAGAAGTTAGAGCGCGTGGGGCTGACTGGATTTATAGCTATATGCGCGGTTTTTACCGTGATAGCACGCGTCCGACTGGCTGGAATAATACGGTATATGACAAAGTAGCGATGCCGCACATCATGTATGAATTGCAAGGTGAGCAAACGCTGAATCATGAAACGCATGAACTTACGCTTACTAAACCAGGTAAGTTGTCGGTTGCAGAATATGATGCCTTGGTGGGCGATTTAACGAATTATCTGGCTTTTGTGTCTGAGCCAGCGAAACAACAGCGCAATCATATGGGCTGGTTTGTATTACTGTTTTTAGGAGTGTTGTTGGTACTTACTTACAAACTCAAAAAAGCTTATTGGAAGGATATACACTAAAATATGATGACTTTATACTCGGGGACTACTGATCCCTACAGCCACCGTTGCCGAATTGTTTTATTTGAAAAAGGCATGGATTTTCAAGTTATCGACGTTGATCTTGCAAATAAACCTGAAGATTTGGCCGTGATTAATCCGTATAACCAAGTGCCGGTGTTGGTTGAACGTGATTTAGTATTGTCAGAAGCAAATATCATCAATGAATATATTGATGAGCGTTTCCCGCATCCACAGTTGATGCCGCCAGATCCAGTGATGCGTGCACGTGCTAGATTGTTTTTGTACAATTTTGAAAAAGAGTTGTTTGATCACATTAAAGATATTGAGTCAGGCGATGATGCAAAAGCGGATAAAGCACGTATTACCATCCGTGATAATTTAACGCAATTAGTACCTATTTTCTCCAAACAAAACTACTTGTTAGGCGATGATTATTCAATGCTAGACGTAGCAGTAACACCATTGCTATGGCGTTTAGGTCATTACGGCATTGAGCTGCAAAATCAGGCTGCGCCAATATTGAAATATGCGGAACGCTTATTCTCAAGACCGCTATATGCAGAAGCGATGACACCGTCTGAAAAAGCAATGCGTAAGTAGGTTAGCAAGCAAACTTAATATACCACTTAAAGCACATGGCCGAATTTACCTCAACCAAACCTTATATGCTACGCGCCATTCACGAATGGTGCGTAGATAATGGTTTAACGCCACATTTATTGGTGGCGGTGGATAGTCAAACGCGTGTGCCTATGGGGTATGTTAAGGATGGTGAAATCGTGTTGAATCTAAATTACACGGCCACTAAAGACTTGCATATGGATAATGAGCAAATCACATTTTCAGCACGCTTTGGTGGTGTTTCACAAAACCTTTACGTGCCTATAGGTGCTGTAAAAGGTATTTTTGCGCGTGAAAATGGGCAGGGCATGTTTTTTGAAGTCGAAGCAGCGCCAGCCAAAGAATCAGCAAAAACGTTAAAAGATATCAGTGTTTCTCCT
>JAZJZG010000218.1:19192-19603 GCA_040389995.1 Pseudomonadota bacterium
GGTAAAAAACCTACATTAACTATCGTAAAGTAGCTTAACTTTTACGAAAAAGTCAGTATAATACGCAACTCAATTTAACGCCGGATTAGCTCAGTTGGTAGAGCAGCGCACTTGTAATGCGAAGGTCGTCAGTTCGATTCCGACATCCGGCACCAAATTCTTAACAAACACCGATTTATACATTTGACATCAAGTCAATATGTCAGCATAATCGCGGGTTCGGTTTGGAGGGGTGGCCGAGTGGTTAAAGGCGACGGACTGTAAATCCGTTCTCTCAGAGTACGAAGGTTCGAATCCTTCCCCCTCCACCAAAAGTAAATATGGCAGTGACGTAAGATAGCAGTGTTGGAGCCAAGTGAAGGCTGTGCCGGCTCGTTGCGGGTGTAGCTCAATGGTAGAGCAGAAGTTTTC
>JAZJZG010000219.1:0-855 GCA_040389995.1 Pseudomonadota bacterium
TCCACCATAATATGATCTAACAAGCCAACGTGGGCGCGCCCGGTACGCACTTTAATCAAATCATTCTTTAACACTTCCAATGATTTTTGCATTCTTTGATCAGCATTTTTTTTAACTTCATCTAACATCTGTTTCTCCAACTAATAACGCATATTTTTACTGGTTAACTTTAGTAACCTTTCTTTAAGATGTAATACTAGGGTGTAACCATAGTGCCTTCATCCTCACCCATTATCACCCGCTTTAACGCCCCTTGCTTGAATATACTAAATACCGAGATAGGTAATTTTTGATCGCGGCATAAGGTCAATGCGGTTGCATCCATGACTTTAAGGTTTTTAATAATCGCTTCATCAAACGTCAAGGTTTTATAGCGCATCGCTTCCGGGTTGGTTTTGGGGTCGTCAGTATAAATGCCATCTACTTTAGTGGCTTTAATCACGATATCTGCGTTCATTTCCATACCACGTAATGCCGCTGCGGTATCTGTAGTAAAAAATGGATTGCCTGTACCCGCACCAAAAATCACTACGCGGCCTTCTTCTAGGTAACGTATCGCCTTACCACGGATATAAGGCTCAGCTACCTGTTCAATATTCAGCGCACTTTGTACCCGCGCATTCAGTCCAATATTTTTCATGGCATCTTGTAATGCCATAGCGTTCATTACCGTGGCCAGCATACCCATATAATCAGCAGTAGCTCTATCCATGCCCTCTGCTGCAGGTGCTACACCTCGAAATATATTGCCACCGCCTATCACCACAGCAACCTGCACACCTAAATCTACCACTTCTTTTACTTCATTAACGATACGGGTAATAGTTGCGCGATTGATACCATAGGCGTCATCGC
>JAZJZG010000219.1:865-8991 GCA_040389995.1 Pseudomonadota bacterium
AGCCTCGCCTGATAGTTTAAGTAAGATGCGCTTATAGGCTGGTACGGACACAAGTATTCCTCTTTTTTAAGTTTGCTTATTTAAGCATAAAAACACTGTTTTAGGCATAAAATCAGCGCTGAAAATGTAAATTCAATGTAAAAATCGCGGTAATTTAAAAGCCAAAAAAAAAGGATTGAGCATGGCGCCCAATCCTTTTTTCAACTATCCAGCGAATTAGCTTAAGTCAAACCTGACACTAAACCTTTGCTGCCGCCGCAACTTCCGCCGCGTAATCAACAACAGCCTTCTCAATGCCTTCACCTACGGTAAACATTGTGAACGAAGCCACTGATGCGCCTCTAGATTTAAGCAATTGCTCAATAGTAAACTTGTCGTCTTTAACAAAGATTTGACTCAGTAAAGTGACTTCTTTTAAGAATTTTTGCACAGTACCATCAGCAATTTTCTCTAACATTGCTTCTGGTTTGCCAGCTTCTTTTGCTTTTTCAATCGCAACGCGGCGTTCAGCTTCGATCAAACTGGCATCGATGCCGCTAGCGTCCAATGATTTTGGTTTAGCCGCAGCAATGTGCATTGCAATATCTTTAGCTAAAGCGTCATCACCACCCACCAAATCTACTATTACACCAATTTTGCTGCCATGAATGTAGCTAGCAAGTTTACCTTGCACAGTTGGGCGCACGAAACGACGTGGCGTGATGTTTTCACCAATCTTACCTACCAATTGCGCGCGTGTTTCTTCAACTGTCGCATCACGCATAGGCAGTGCATTGACTGCAGTGATATCCGCGGCATTACTTGTTGCGACGATACCCGCCAACTCATTTACAAATTTCAAGAAATCTTCATTTTTTGCACAGAAGTCAGTTTCGGAGTTCACTTCGATCATTGCGCCAGATTTTCCATCAGCACTAATACTTACGCCAACCGTACCTTCAGCCGCTACGCGGCCAGCAGCTTTACTTGCTTTGTTGCCAAAACGTACACGCAGAATCTCTTCTGCGCGCGCCATATCACCTTCAGCTTCAGTCAACGCTTTTTTACAATCCATCATCGGCGCATCGGTGCGCTCACGTAATTCTTTTACCATGCTTGCGGTAATTTCAGCCATCTTAAGCTCCTAAATTTCTATAAACCACATTATATTTGCAGTTTAATCTATTGATTTTTATAATAACTTTAGTTAAATTCAACTATTAATTTAAAACTAAAAAAGGGGCATTAAGCCCCTTTTAAATTAGCAACAGTTACGCGCCAGTTGTTTCAGCAGCTTCTGTAGTTTCTTCGCCAGCCGATTTAACAAGCTCAGAAATCACAGAGCTACGGCCTTCTAATACCGCATCTGCAATACCACGAGCGTACAAGCGAATTGCGCGGCTTGAGTCATCGTTACCAGGAATCACATAAGCAACGCCATCTGGTGAGTTGTTAGTATCTACAACACCAATCACTGGAATGCCTAATTTAGCAGCTTCAGTAATCGCGCCACTTTCATGACCTACGTCAATGATGAAAATAGCGTCAGGTAAGCCACCCATCTCTTTAATGCCGCCAATAGAACGCTCTAATTTTTCAATTTCACGTTTATAGCCTAATGCTTCTTTTTTGCCAAACTTCTCTAAACTACCGTCTAGCAACATTGCCTCAAAGTCGTGAAGACGTTTGATAGACTGTTTAACAGTTTTAAAGTTAGTGAGCATGCCACCTAACCAGCGATGGTTGACATATGCACAACCAGCACGGCTCGCTTCTTCTTTCACGATGTCGCGCGCCTGACGTTTAGTACCTACGAATAAGATACGACCCTTGTTAGCAGCCAATGTGCGGACGTGTTTGAGCGCATCTTCAAACATCGGCAATGTTTTTTCAAGGTTTACAATATGGATTTTGTTGCGGTCACCGAAAATGAACGGTGCCATTTTGGGATTCCAGTAACGAG
This sequence comes from Pseudomonadota bacterium, assembly GCA_040389995.1. GTDB lineage: Bacteria > Pseudomonadota > Gammaproteobacteria > Burkholderiales > Methylophilaceae > Methylotenera. The sequence continues at coordinate 2,808 of JAZJZG010000219.1, forward strand.
TTTGATGGCCGAAGTGAACTCCAGCTTCCAGCATTTGACGCATGGTTACAGACATACTATTCTCTTTTCAAAAGGGTTATGAATTCACGTAACACCAAAAACACTTTAGTTTACAAGCCACTAAAAATGACTGCACCCTAAAGCACCCTTGATTGGGTACGTGTAAATTTTCTATATTTACAGTTAAATGCCAATTGCATTAAATATAAATATATTTCTGCTAAATTGCAGAGGCAAAATAATACCATTAACTCATTGAGTCTGCTAGATTCTTTTTGTCATTACTAAAACTAATTACTTGCCATAGTTATTCATAACATCTCTTGGCAAAAAGTTTTAAGGAAGATTTTAAAAATCCATGCCGAATTGAACCTAGCCATTACAGCGGCATCACAATGGGTATGTTAAAATGCTCTATACATTATTAAATTAGCTAAGCTCATGACTACCTCAATTAAAAACCAGCATGATATTGAAAAAATGCGCATTGCAGGCAAGCTCGCCTCTGAAGTGCTTGATTTTATTACACCACACGTGGTACACGGCGTAACTACAGAAGCACTCGATAAGCTTTGTCACGATTACATCGTGAATGTGCAACAAGCGATTCCAGCGCCGCTGAATTATGCGCCGGATGGCCATACGCCCTACCCTAAGTCTATCTGCACCTCAGTTAACCAGCAGATTTGCCATGGTGTACCAGGTGAAAAGGTATTGAAAAACGGCGATATTCTGAACATTGATGTCACGGTAATTAAAGATGGCTATCATGGTGATACGAGCCGCATGTTTTGCATTGGCGATGTGACCGTGCAAGCTAAACGCTTATGCGATATTACTTATGAGGCTATGTGGTTAGGCATATCTAAAGTGAAACCTGATGCCACATTGGGTGATATTGGCTATGCGATTCAAACCTTTGCCGAAAAAAGTGGCTATAGCGTGGTGCGTGAGTTTTGTGGGCATGGCATTGGTAAGGTGTTTCATGAAGACCCGCAAGTGTTGCACTACGGCAAACCGGGCATGGGTTTAAGGTTAAAAGAAGGCATGATGTTTACCATAGAGCCTATGATTAACGCTGGTAAACGAGATATCAAGCAAATGCCTGATGGCTGGACGATAGTCACCAAAGACCGCAGCCTTTCAGCGCAATGGGAGCATACGATTTTAGTAACGAATACGGGCTATGAAGTGATGACTTTATCAAGTGGCTCGCCAGCCATACCGGCATTCGCCATCGCTTAAGTGATATGTCTCTAAATGATAGCAATATTGAGGAAGATCCAGAGAAAGATCATATTGCTATTTGGCGGCAGCAACTAAAAGCAGGCTTTGCTACATTAAAAGCCGATTTTTTACAGAAACCCAATACCACACGTTTATTTAAGCAGCATTGCAAGCTGATTGATGGCTTGCTGGCTGCAATATGGGCGCAAGCGTGCATTGATAGTAGCTGCTGTTTAATTGCCGTAGGTGGCTATGGACGGGGCGAGCTTTACCCACATTCAGATGTAGACTTACTCATTTTAATCCCTGAGTTATTGCCAGAAAATGCCGCTACCAGCACCATTAATAGCAATATCGAAATATTCGTTGGCTTATTATGGGACATAGGCTTAGATGTTGGCCATAGTGTACGTACTTTAAGTGAATGTGTAAATGAAGCTAAAAAAGACATCACCGTACAGACCAATTTAATCGAATCCCGCTTGCTTACCGGCAAGACTAAGCTATACCAAGACTATTTAAGCCAGATCAGCAACACAATGGACGCTGCAAGTTTCTTTATAGCGAAACTTAAGGAGCAAGATAGGCGCCATGCAAAGTTTAACGACACTGCTTATAACCTAGAGCCTAATATTAAGGAAAGCCCCGGCGGCCTGCGCGATTTGCATATGATCGTGTGGATTGCACACAGCCTGAATATGCGGAACAGAGCACAAGTGCACAGCAGTATTTGGGCAACCTTGGCTAAACAAAATATCATTACCACTCTAGAAGCTCGGCAGATTCAGCAACACCAAAAAACCCTGCAATTAATACGAATACGCCTGCATTTTTTAAGTAATCGTCGTGAAGACCGCCTGTTATTTGATTTTCAAAATGAACTGGCGGCGACTTTAGGCTATGTAAACACGCCGCGCAAGCGTGCCAGCGAGCAGTTGATGCAAAGCTATTACCGTAGCGCTAAGTTCGTACGGCTAATGAATGAGATTCTACTTAAATCACTACAGCAGCGATTTACGATGCCACGCGTGATCAAGTCTATCAATGAGCGTTTTGAAGCACACGATCAATTGCTTGAAGCTAAAACTGCAGATTTGTTTCAACATCAGCCATCAGCCATCTTGGAAGCTTTTTTGCTACTGCAGCAGCATCCGGAGCTAACAGGCATGGGCGCATCGTTATTACGCAATCTGCAGCGCGTTAGAAGTTTGGTCAACCGTGATTTTCGACAAAACCCACACAATAAAAAACTGTTCATGGACATACTATCGCAGCCCAATGGCGTGAACCATGCGCTACGCGCAATGAATCGCTATGGCATTTTAGGCTGCTATATTCCGGCCTTTGGTAAAATTATCGGGCAGATGCAACATGATTTATTTCATGTTTATACGGTAGATGAGCATATTCTCAATGTACTGGCTAATCTGCGGCGCTTTACCAAGCCTGAACTGAAGCACGAATTTCCGCTGTGCAGTCAATTATTTGCAGAATTTGATGCGCCACATTTACTTTATATAGCGGCAATATTCCATGATATTGCTAAAGGGCGTGGCGGCGACCACTCTACACTAGGTACGATTGACGCCATCAAGTTCTGTAAGCTACACGGCTTACCTAAGGCAGACTGCTCCTTAGTTGCCTGGTTAGTCGAAGCGCATTTAAAAATGTCTTCCACAGCGCAAAAATATGATTTATCTGACCCTGCCGTTATCGAGTCATTCGCACATTTTGTGCAAAATGAGCATAGATTAGACGCGCTTTATCTACTCACGGTAGCGGATATTCGTGGCACTAGTCCTGCGGTATGGAATGCCTGGAAGGCGCGGCTGCTAGAGAGCCTATTCTATGCAACCAAGCATGCGTTAGTACACAATATATTACCCACACAACAAGCAATCACAGCACGCCAATTAGAAGCCGCAGAAAAATTAAATAAATTTGGCTTAAGCGCCAATGCCTACGAACCTTTATGGGCGAAGTTTGGCGCTAATTACTTTATACGTCATGAGTATGATGAAATCGCATGGCACAGCCGCTTACTCACACCTCATTTAAATAGCCTAACGCCTATTGTGCGTGCGCGATTGAGCCCTAGTGGCGATGGTATTCAAGTAATGATTTACACTAAGGATCGCAATGATATATTCACGCGTATCTGCAACTTTTTTGATCGCATGGGTTATGGCATAGTCGAGGCAAAGATTTATACCACAGACCACGCCTATGCTTTAGATAGTTTTATTGTTTTAGATCAATCAGGTAAGTCAGTAAGTTATAGTGGATTATTAAAATTCATTGAGGTGCAACTCACTAAAAAACTATCTGAAAATAGCGCATTAGAAGCTCCACTGCAGGGTCGTGTAAGCCGGCAGGTCAAGCATATGCCAATACAAACACAAATCACCATTACCGAAGAAGTCGACAATAACAATCACAAACTGGATATTGTGGCTAACGATCGCCCTGGCCTATTGGCGATGCTCGCGCACAAATTTTTAATGGATGATATTGAATTGCATAATGCAAAAATCAATACTTTGGGTAATCGTGCGGAAGATACTTTTTTAATTTCAGCCAGGCAAGGTCAGAAATTAGATGCAGGACGCATTGAAATATTGCGGCAGACACTCATTACAGATATTTAAGTGTTGATTTCATAACTACCACCAATAAAAAAAGCCTTGAATAAATCAAGGCTTTTTTAATATTCAACACAAGTTGGATTTAGCTATGCTTGTAATGTTTTTTCAATTGCGAAACAACTTCCCAGTTTGATTTCATGCCTTTAGGGAATACAACGAAATCACCAGCTTTAATGACCACTTTCTCCCCACCCTGCGGTGTTACATGAATTTCGCCTTCAAGTACGTAAGCGCTTTCTGTCATACCGAAATCTAGTGGGAATTTTGATGGTGCGCAATCCCAAATAGACCAGCTTGAAACGCCTAGCGCTTTTAATTTCTCTTCAGATGGGTTATGTTCTACCGTAATTTGACTCATTTTTACTTCCTAAATAGTATAAAAACAAAATATAGCCACTCATGTAAAGCAGCTTAAAAATCAACTTGCAATTGTAGCAAATATCAAACTACAGGTAAATCTATTCATGGTGATGATAAACGCTGGATTTATTTGCTTAGCTCGCGCAACTGCCAATCACCCTGCCCCATTAGCAGCAACTCTTGGGTATGAAACGCCAGCAAACTACTGCGATGGCCGACACTGACTAATATGCTGCGCGGCAAAGACTCCCGTAATAATTGGTACATGGCATACTCTAAACCCTCATCCATGGCGGAGCTTGCTTCATCTAAAAATACCACTTGCGCTTGCGAGAGCAACGCCCTACCTATAGCTAAACGTTGCTGCTCGCCCAGAGACAGTCGGCTGGTCCAATCAGCCTCTTCGTCTAAATTTACAATTAAATGTGCAAGCTGGCATTTACGTAATATCTCAGCGGCCACATCGCCTGGTTGCGCGGCATTTGGATAATATAAGGCTGTACGTAAACTGCCCAATGGTAAGTATGGCTTTTGCGGCAAAAATAATGACGCTACTAATGGACGCCTCACAGCACCCTCAACATAAGGCCATAACCCGGCAATTGCACGCAGTAAGGTTGTTTTACCAACGCCAGATTGACCACGAATAATCACTGCTGAACCTTGAGATAAGCTGAAATTTAGGTTTCTAATGAGCACGCCATTATTCGGATTTTTTACTGTCAGCGATTCTGCCATTACAGCACTCTGAGATTGATTAACCTGCACAGCAGGCAGTTGTTCAACATCCTGAATAGTATCTAAAAAACCGGTAAGCCGATTAAGCACCGCACGATAACTGGCAAAGGTATCATAAGAGCTTCTAAAAAATGAAAGCGCATCTTGCACTTGTCCAAAGGCTTGGGCGGTTTGCATCATGTCACCTAAAGTAATTTGCTTACTTAACAAGCGTGGCGCCTGAACTACAAAAGGAAATACAACGGCAGCTTGGCTGATTGCCAAGTTAAAACCATCAAACTTAAGCGTTCTGTAGATAATTGCCCACATATTGCTAATCACATTAGCAAAGCGAGCCAGTAAATGACCACGCTCCACTGACTCGCCTTTGTAAAAAGCGATGCTTTCGCCATATTCTTTTACACGAATTAAGCTGTAACGAAAGCTAGCATTAAATTTTTCATTCAAAAAGTTAAGCGAAATCAGTGGTCTACCCAGCTTAACAGCAAATACAGTGGCAATAATTACGTATAGGTATACTAAAAATACCATGGCTCGGGGAATCTCGATGCCAAAAAGTACGAGTACCCCAGATAAACCCCATAAAATAATGGTGAATGAAAATAAGGAAACTACTGCGTCAAGTAAACCCATTGAAAGCGTAAGTGATTGCGTAACAAAACCATCTACATCTTGCTGAATACGTTGGTCTGGGTTATCTGCATCAGCCATTAAAAACTGACTGCGATAATAGGCTTGCTTTTCTAGCCACTGCGCCACCAATGACTCAGTAAGCCAGCTACGCCAGCGAATTAAAAATACTTGGCGCAGATAATAATTGAGTAATGCGCGTCCAACATGAATGGTGGCAAGCACAGCAAACACCAGCAGCATAAACCAAAAAGCCTGGCTATCTAAACGTTGCATCGCACTATAAAAACCGTTGTACCAAAAAGAGAACAACACGTTGATACGCACTGAGAATAGCGTCAGTAAAATAATAAACAGCAGCATCACAAGCGGAGTTTTGCTGCGAGACAAACTAAAGTAAGGCTGTGCGAGGCGTTTAAATTGACGCCCCCAAGTGGTATAGCGTAACAGGCCAAATGCTGTGACTGTCAAACCAAACAAGCTAATAACAAACGATTCGCCTAACCAAATAATGCTGGCTAATAGCTCATGATTCCAATCCATTGCAACCCCTTATCTATTTTTAGTCAATTATTAAAGGTTTT
>JAZJZG010000220.1:0-1281 GCA_040389995.1 Pseudomonadota bacterium
CTCGGTCTTGCGCCGCCCGGTGCGCTGCGCGATACAGCAGCACGAGCGCCGTCACGCATACGCTGGTCAAGATTAAACACGCCATTCACCTTACCTGCGGCAAAAACACCATCAGGTAGACGGCTTGGTACAAACTGTTCCACGCCATAATCAAACTGCATACCTGTACCTGCCTGATATAGCAGTGCTGCAGCTGGTGCCCAGCCTGCACTCATGGCAATACCATCGCATTCAACGGTAAATTTATTATCTGTTAGCGCTTCACCCTGCTTTTCATCGTAAGCACAGATTACCGCGCCACGCACACCAGCTTTATCTGAAGTAGCTAAAGCCTCGTAAACACAATGCCCTGCGTAGATTTTAACGCCACGACGGTTAAGCTCTACCGCATGCAATCCACCGTTGGTACCTGGGCGTAAATCAATAACAGCTACAACCTGACTACCTGCCTCAAGCAAATCGATCGCGACACGATAACCATAATCATTGGCCGTCACGACAATACCGCTATTAAATGGCTTAACACCGTAGCGATAAATAAGTCGTTGTGCAGCAGAGCCTAACATCACGCCTGGCAAGTCGTTATATCTAAATACCGGTGGCTGCTCAAACGCGCCACTCGCAACTATGATAGATTTAGCGCGAACCTTGGTGATACCGCTAGCCTCAACCACAGGAATCAAATGATCCGGATAGTAACCAGCCGCGTAAGCACCTGTACGCATGGAGATATTGGGTTCATTAGTAACTTTAGTGAGCAGGTCATTCAAATATTCAACTGATGCTTTATCACCGCCACGGTTGTAACCTAAACTACCACCTGCATGACGATTCTCATCAACGATGATAACCTCTAACCCGGCTTTAGCAGCTTCATAAGCCGCCGTTAAACCTGTAGGCCCTGCACCAACAACCAGCAAATCACAGTGTGCGTGATGTTTACGTTTAAGGATTCTTGGATAGTTGAAATTAACAATACCCAAACCAGCAGCGTTACGTATTATTTTTTCCCAAAACGGGAATAAACGACGTGGTGTATGGAATGCTTTATAGTAAAAACCAACCGGTAACAGTGGTGAAATAGAATCAATGTAACTATTCTTATCTTTTTTAACGCCACCAGCAGTGTTCACCGCAGTCAGTGACATGCCGTTTTTCACTTCAACGACATCACCACGCATATTCGTGTCTTTGCCATCCGTTAACATGACGTTTACATCATGATTGGCAAAGCTAAGTACACCACGTGCACGGTGGTATTTAAAACTACGGCCTAATACT
>JAZJZG010000220.1:1291-4340 GCA_040389995.1 Pseudomonadota bacterium
TTGGTCAGCAGCCCACAATGCACTGCTAATGGTATCGCCTTCAAATGCTGTGAACTCTTCACCTTCAAAAATGAAGCTGATTTTTTTATCTCGGTTGAGCCATTCACCGGCTTGTTTAGGGTTACGAAGACTCATTTACCTTCCTCCTGAACTGCTGTTTCTTTTTCTAAGTTTTTTTGACCCACTAAATAAGTACAAGATACTTTGTCCGTGAGCGTATTGCGTTCAGCAATAAACCAAGTACCGCTAGGTGAGTGATACCACCATTCTTTTTTATCGCCAGGCGCGCCGTGACGGTTATGCACATAAGCCGCCCACTCAGCATCGGTACAAGTATTTTGATCAGGGGCCTCACGGAACTCGCCACCGAAAATAAATTCGCTAAGTGGTCTAGTTCCATTCATTGGACAGGTTAGAAGCTTCATTTCATATTCCTATAAATAATGTATTAGTATGAATAATCAACTAATGGCCAACTGACGCCGCACCTTTTTCACCGGTCAGCTCATAATCTTCAAAACGTGACAGGCGGAATGAATGGATCAGGTCAGGGGCGCTATCATTGGCGATGGTTTGTGCCATGGTTTTGCCGCTAATAGGTGTTGCTTTAAAGCCCCAAGTACCCCATCCAGCATCTATATAAAAGCCTTCAATCGGTGTTTTCCCCATAATCGGCGCAAAGTCTGGCGTCATATCTGCCATACCACCCCATTGACGGACAATTTTTACATTGGATAAGAATGGGAACATATCAAGCATGTGTGAAGTTAGCCCCTCTACAAAGTCTAGTGTAGAACGGGTTTGGTGTACTTCGTATGGATCTAGTGACGAACCCATCACCAGTTCACCACGAGAAGACTGGCTGACATATACATGCAAGCTACCAGACACCAGAATAGTATCCAGCCACGGTTTCATTGGCTCTGTCACACAAGCTTGTAGTGGATGGATGACGATTGGTGTTTCAAGATCCACCATCTCGGTGATGCGTGGTGTGAAACCTGCAACCGCAGATAACACTTGCTTGGTTTCGATGTAGCCTTTGTTGGTTTTAACACCACAAACTTTACCGTTCTTAACATCGATACCTAATACTTCGGTATTCTGAAAAATCTCGGCGCCGTAACTATCCCCATGCCACGCCATCATGACGGGCAACAGAACCTGGCGCGTGGAACAATGCACCTAGAATTGGCGCTTGACCGCTACAGCTCATGTCTAGCTGCGGACAAGCTTTAGCGATTTCATCTGGCCCTACTACTCGGCTTTCTACACCAACATGCTTATTGACTTCTGCACGCCAGCGCATGGTACGCATCGCTGATTCTGTATGTGCTAAAGTGAAATGACCGCGTGTTGAGTAGAACAGATTTAGATCAAGCTCTTCAGAAAGCCCCTCATAAATCTTAACGCTGGCATCGTAGAAGTTGACGCCTTCAGGAGTAAGATAATTAGAACGAACGATAGTGGTATTCCGGCCAGTATTACCACCGCCGATATAGCCTTTTTCCAGCACGGCTACATTAGTGATGCCATGATCTTTGGCTAGGTAATATGCAGCTGCGAGGCCATGACCGCCGCCGCCGATAATTACCACATCATATGATTTTTTAGGTGTTTCTAGCGACTTAAAAAAGCGTGGTGCTGGATACTCTTTTTTAAGCGCATATTTAAGTAGTCTTAATGGCATTTCTTAACCCCATAAACCTTAATTTTTAATCTAATTAATCACGTTTAAGTTTAAACAATAAATTAAACTTAATAAACTTTTTTAATCTACATGAAACACATTGAACGTATTTTGCTACACTGATATTTCACTGTCAACAACTAAATGAAACTTTTTTTATTGTTATGAAACTTTTGCTAAGGATATTCAATTTTATCTATATTTATTAATAACTTAGCTCACTTAGAAAATAAGTGTTACTACCTAAGAATTAGTAGGATAATTAGAATTTGAGTTCAATTTATATGAAAAATACATACAGCTTTTATAGTGGAAACATACCGTTACTGATCTCCATGCCGCATGTAGGCACAAATATTCCAGCAGAAATTGCCTGTAATATGACCGCACACGCATTGCAGATGCCTGATGTAGATTGGCACCTAAACCTGCTCTACGATATGGCCCAGGCTTTTGGTGCTTCTGTATTATCCGCTGAATACGTGCGTTACGTGATTGACCTTAATCGCTCGCCCAAGAACACTTCGCTTTACCCGGGTCAAGATACCACCGGGCTTTGCCCGATGGATACCTTTGATAAACAACCGATATATCAGCATGGTAAAGAGCCTGACCAGCAAGAGATACAACATCGTATCGAACAATATTGGCAGCCCTATCACGACAAATTGGCAGCAGAACTTAAAAGAATTCATGCCATACACGGCATCGCACTCTTGTGGGACGCACACTCCATTGCTTCACATGTGCCGCGGTTCTTTGATGGCAAACTGCCAGACTTGAATTTTGGCACGGCAGATTTACAGTCTTGTGATGCTTCATTACAGGAGGCAATCGCAACAACCATGCAACGATCTAGCCACGCACAAAAATATAGCCATGTTTTCAATGGCCGCTTTAAAGGCGGTTACATCACACGGCATTATGGCGTGCCTACGCTCAATGTACACGCACTGCAGTTGGAGATCAGTCAGTGCATCTATATGCAGGAAAAACCACCCTACCTATATGATGCTGCACTTGCCCAAGAGCTGAAATTATTATTGAACGACTTGCTTGAAACCTGCTTAGCCTGGGCAAAAAATCATTAACAGCAAATTATCAGTATGACTATCAAGTAAAAATTCGGAGACAGGGATTAAATATATAATAAGTCTTAATTCATAAATATTGATATTAAAAATGGATATAGATTTAGCCCGGACCTTTTTAGAAATCACAAAAACAGGCAGCTTTATTAAAGCCGCCGAACAATTGCATGTCACCCAAACGGCGGTAACAGCTCGCATGCATAATCTGGAAGAACAACTGAAATGCCGTTTGTTTGTTCGCAACCGTAATGGTGCCAGCCTGACCGAG
>JAZJZG010000220.1:4350-9143 GCA_040389995.1 Pseudomonadota bacterium
ATGCCAACCAGTTGATACAAGTATGGGAGTCCGCTAGACGAGACCTGCCCTTAGTTAGTGGTAATGAGATATCGGTAACCATAGGTGGCGAGTTCAGCTTATGGAACCCTTTAATGCTTACCTGGTTAAACAAGCTCCAGGAAAATCAACCCAATGTCGCCATTCACGTTGAAATCGGCGAATCGCGAACGCTGCATCAAAAGCTTGAGAGTGGTTTAATCGATTTGGCGCTGGTACACCGACCTGAATATTGGTTTGGCATGCAAGTCGAACAGTTGCTGGAAGAAAAACTTGTCATGGTGCGTTGCCCCAAGAAACCGGAACCATACATATATATAGACTGGGGCGATGAGTTTCGTCGGCAGCATGATGCCGCATTACCCCAATATGCTAAAGCTAGCCTTGGTATCAACTTCGGACCGTTAGCATTATTTTATCTACAGAATAATGGCGGTAGTGGCTACTTTAGAACACGCGTCATTCAGGCTTATTTACAAGATGGCACACTTGAACTGGTGCCGCAGGCACCAGAGTTCTCTTATCCAGTTTATCTTTTATATCATCGTGAAAGACATAACCTTATCATCGATAACGCCCTACAAGTTTTAAAAGATGCAGTCAGCGACGAAATCAACTGGTCACAGCGTTAAACTGTTATAAGCAACGTTTTATATTCAAATTATTAATATAAAAAATATAAATTTTTCATTATAAAAATCTATATTTTATTTCTATACTTGCCGCGGCTAAAAGATTCACTCTAGCCTCATCTTAAACACTACAAGTTAGCGGCATACATGAAATGGGGACGTTGCTCCAAAGATCTTTCTACAGCTCAATTTTTATTATTGAATATCGTGCTAGGCATAGGTCACTTTATAACAATACTGAATGCTGGAGCCTACCTGCCAATGCTGCCATATGTCGCAGGGAGTATAGGCGAAGGCCTGCCTTACGCGGTTTGGGGGCAAAGCAATTATTTTACGGCGATGGGCGCAGCCTTTCTTATCGCACGCCCACTCATGCGAAGATTTGGGCCTAGAGATACCGCCATCTCAGCCTACTTGCTGTTTGCGGTTTCCAGCTTAATCATTTTATTGACGACCTCCGTTTACCCACTGATGACGGCTGCCAGAACCTTACAAGGATTTTCTGCCGGTTTGAGCCTAGCACCATCACTGTTCTTCTTACTTAATCACTATAAAAAGTCTCAACATAGCGTGGCGATTGCCCTGTGGGGAATCGCCGCATTTACGCCATTTTCCATAGGCCCGGCGCTAGGCGGCTACTGTGCCTATGTGCTAGGTGACTGGCGTATACTTTTTGCTGTGTCTGCCGGTTTATCTTTATTAGTTGCCGGTGTTATCTGGGCCATACTTGAAGAGCCGGAGCCGGATATTGATATCACGTATTTTATCTCGCCACATCTTTACCTATTCTTCTTATTTATTGGCGCTGGCATCACGCTCCAACTGTTTTTCAATGTCGGACTCATTTCCGCCCTTACCAGTCAAGGCTACGAACTGTGGCTGTGTGCCATTGCATTTATGACTTTCACGTCGTTATTCTGGTTTAAGAATCGTAACCACGATAACCCACTGATAAAACTACAGCTGTTTAAATACCCAAACTATGCGTTTGGCATGCTGATTTTGTGCCTGGCTTTTATGGCGTTTCAAAGCTCTGTCGTCCAGTACCTGATTCGTCTCCAGACCGTTGAAGGCTACACCGCATGGCATGCCGGCTTAATATTCCTGCCACTTTTTGTTTTTTCAAAACCTATCAATGTATGGGCGCAATATTTATTGCACCACGGTCATGATCCCAGACTGCTGGCATGTATTTCTTTTTTTGCTTTTGCAGTGAGTTTTTGGTGGATGAGTAGCTTCGCACGACCTGCACCTTGGGAAAGCTTGATATGGCCGCAGTTTTTAGAAGGCGCCGCTTTAGGTTTACTGTTAATTTCCATGACTACGATCGCCTTAAGCAACGTGCCTGCCAACGACCAACTGCATGCCATCGACATATTAAATACATTCAGAAATATATCAGCAGGACTTGCCATTACATTTTCAGACATAGCTTGGGATCGCTATATCGCACATGTCAAAAGTTACCTCACTGCCCCAGCCAGCATGAATCAGGAGTTTTTAGCAACTAATATTCTGCATGCCACGCCTAGTGATGACTCAGTGCGCCATCTATTACACCAAAAAATAATGAGTCAAAGCGGACTGCTAACGCTTAACGCCATGTTTCACACACTTGCACTGATATTTGCATTATTAGCGCTGATCATATGGTTTGCCAGCCCTAAACACATAGTCCATAAAACGACTGAGCTGGATAGTGTCGTAGAAAGCTTAGGAGAAGAGCCATGAGTTATTACTCCAGACCTCTTTTGATGGTAATGCTAACTACGCTCTTAGGCTGTGCGCCTGCTATCAAAGAAGGTGCGCCTATGATTAAAACGGTAAAAATGCCTGATCATCTTATTCATACAAACGCGGCGGTAAAAGCCAATCAGGATGATTGGCCTATGGATGAGTGGTGGAAAATATTTAAAAACCAGCAATTGAATAAGCTGATTCAATCAGCTCTAAAAGATAGTCCAACTGTAGCAGAGGCAAGCAGTCGGCTAAGTATTGCACAAGCCGGGCTTATGCAAACAGCTGCCGTACAATTCCCTCGTATAGATAGCGAGGCCAAAGCAACGAATTTGCATTACTCCCGCAATGGCGACCACGGCACCTACAACGGTCAGACCAACACTGTCGCAACGTTTAATCCCCTAGTTGTAAACTATCATCCCGATTTTTTTGGCAAGGATAAAGAGATCATTGATAGCGCATCAGCCAGCGTGGAGATTGCTCATGCAAAATTAAATGAAAGTGCAATTAGGTTACGCCAGTCGGTCATCAAAACCTACTTTTCTTTAAAAATTGCAGATGAAATCATCCTGACTCAACTGCAAGTGCTTGAGCTGGCCAAAGACATTGAGAAGGTAAAAATTTGCGCCTATCAGTCGGGGATACAACCCACGGCCTATACTTTTTTGCCGAATCTATATGTATCTGAAACTAAAGTGAGCTTGGCGACGGTTAAGCAAAAGAAAAGCGCCCTGCTATATGCACTCGCCAATTTGCTAGGCAATGGCCCGGATTCCACCGTAGCACTAACACCTGAAATGCTGGTAATCCCCGAGCAGTTGCCTATACCCAAGACCATCAACCTCGACGCCATTGCAAAGCGGCCTGATATCCAAGCTGCTTTATGGAATATTCATTACGCCACCCACGTGGAAAAAGCGGCACAGCTGGATTTTTATCCTAACATCAATCTCAGCGCGTTACTGGGGCTAAATAGCATAGGCATATCCAATCTTTTTAAATCAGGTAGCGTTAACTATGCCGTAGGCCCTGTGCTGAGTCTGCCGATATTCGATCACGGTGCGTTACAAGGTAAATTTGCTGCTAGCGCTGCCGCCTATGATGCAGCGGTCTTTGTTTACAACCAAACAATACTCAATGCCGCAAAGGAAGTGGCGACGAATCTGGCTAATCTAGACCATACAAAAAACATATTAGAAGAACAATCTTCTGTTTTACAGCAACGAATAGAGCTAGCTAATTCGGCTACTGCTGAATACAACAGTGGACTCAGCGATAAGATCCCTGATTTAGAGGCAAAAATCATCCAGAAAAATGCTTATATAGAACTTCTGCAGGCAAGGTTACAGTGGTTATACGCAATTACGGATATGGCAACTGCTTTAGATGGTAAATTTCAAGAGGCTGTAAATGACGCAAAGAACTAGAACCAAATATCGTAGACTCCGCTTTATCTTTGTGTTGAGCATATTTTTCTTGTTAGCCGGCGGCTCTTACTGGTATTCATTCTTACGCACAACCATTAACTGCGATGATGCCTATGTCGTAGGAAACATCATTCCGGTACACGCGTTAGTGCCAGGGCTGGTCACTAAAGTATATGCAGATAACACCATGTACGTTCATACCAATCAAATCCTGCTTAAACAAGATCAACAACTTGCACAGGAACGGCTAGAAAGGTCGGCAGCGGCACTAGCCGAGGTAATACGCCAGACGCGTGGTCAGTTCGCACAAATCCAGCAGGCAAAAGCAACGGTAGCAAGCCTGCATGCGCAGCGCGAAAAAATAAACGAAAACCTAGCGCGTTATATGCAAGCACAGGCAGGTGGCGCAGCTTCAGCACAGAAGGTCTCTGATATTCAAGCCGATATAACCATTATCGATAGCGAAATCACCGGCGCACAAGCTAATCATCAGAAATTTATGGCATTGATAGGCACATCAAACGTGCTCGACCATCCATCAGTACAGAAACTCAAAGCTGAATTTATAGAAAATTATATTCTATTAAAACGCGCAGAGATATTTGCACCTATAGCAGGTTACATAGTCAATCGGCATGTACAAATTGGGCAATTACTTACGGCTGGACAATTACTCATGAATATCGTCCCACTTAATGACCTTTGGGTGACTGCCAATATTAAAGAAACCGATATGAAACACGTGCATCCGGGGCAAGCCGTATCTATCCACGCCAATATTTATGGAAAAGAAATTACCTATCACGGCAAAATCCTTGGTATTGAACCTGCGGGCGGTAGTACGTTTAGTCTATTTCCGCCAGAAAACACCACCGGTAACTATATCCATATAGTTGAACGGGTGCCCGTCAGAATAAGTCTTTCTGCGTTAGAGCTAGCAAAACATCCGTTGCGGCCAGGCCTGTCTGTTACCGTG
>JAZJZG010000220.1:9153-17424 GCA_040389995.1 Pseudomonadota bacterium
AAAAATCAGCGGAATCTCAGGCATTGGCTTCCTACGTCACGACCGCCAACCCTAGCTATACAACCTCAATATATGATGCGGAAATGAAAGAAGCACAAACAGCAGCACTAGCCATCATGAAAAAGAACTAAACCATCATCTACATACTTTTTAGGGTATTCAGTAAACTTTACTGAATACCCTAAATTAACTTTTACTACGATATTAACTTTGCACTAGGATTACTGATATATCAAAGTTTTCCGTCTAGGCCCATTTGATAATACTTATGGGTAATTTTATCCTGATTTTCAAGTAACCAATCAATATCTGGTTTATTGTTCATCGCTTTATGAATCGCTAATGCCGTTGCTTTACGATGAATATCAAATAATATTTTGTGATCGAGCTTCTCGTCTTTGCTCACCATAGGATTGAGCCATACGGAAACGATAATACCTAAATCGTTGGCACGCTCTTTTGGAATATCGCCTGCACGCACAGCGTCTAACACGCCATTGGCAATAGCAGCCTGCACTGTACCCATCAAGATATTGGTGTATTTGCTGTCTTTAACAGTGACTTTACTCACCATCAAAGTGATAGGCCTTACTTGGACGTCAGTATTCAATAAAGCAAAAACCCGCGTATGCCCTGCTACCTGGTCACCGGTTAAGGTGGAGATTGCCGTGCCAACCGGGCCATCTAATTCACCAATGATTACTTCTGGCTCAGCTGCCGTACCTGGTGGGCCACCTGCTACTAAAGCCTCACCTGTACGCATTACGATTCGTTCACTCATCACATTCTCCTCATCGGTTAAGTTAGTCATTTTATATGTAAAACATCAACGGTTAAATTCACCTGATTCGTAGCAGGAACTTAAGTTGATATACAATATTTTATAAAATCCATTTTAATTTTACATTAACTATTATTACTGTAGTTAAACTTTCACGAAACTTATGTAAAATATTTAATTACTGGCTTACACAGTATTTTAGACAGCATTAAAGAACGATATGACTGATTCTATAATCATAAGTTATTAATAAAGAAGAATTTATTACAAGTGATACTCACTCTCTTGTAATATTCTGTATGCATGACAACTATAGGACATTAAATGGGTACCAACATGGCATTAAAAAAAGACATTGAAAGCGTGCAAAGTGAAGCACCAAATAAATCTCTTGGGCGACATTTAGGTACCACAATTCGTCAATTGCGATTACAACATGGCCTAACGATTGCCGAGGTTTCCGAACGCGCCGGCATCAGTCGCGGCATGTTGAGTAAAATTGAAAACAGCCTTGCTGCTACCAGCCTGGAAACACTTGAACAACTGGCAAATGCATTGGGCGTGACCTTAGCCAAGCTTTTCCAAAGCTACAACCTGCCTAGAGGTGCTGCACAGCTAGTAAAAAAAGGCGAAGGTATGGAGGTAGTGCGTAGAGGCACACGTGTAGGCCACACCTATCAATTACTTGCTTACGATCAAGGCCCACTTAAAACGTTTGAACCTTTTCTAATTTCCCTAGAAGATGCCAGCGAAGAGTTCCCATCATTTGAACATCCTGGCACTGAGTTTATTCATATGTTAGAAGGCAAGCTGGAGTATCGTGTAGGCGAAGATACGTTTCTGCTTGATAGCGGCGACTCACTGACTTTCCGCGGCGAGCTTCCGCATGGCCCAGAAACGCTCGTACAAACACCCATCAAATTTCTAGCCATCATCCATTACGACTCACCTACTCACGAATATCCAGAAGAGTAAATATGCAAGGGTAACCATGCCTAATAGCGAGATGGGAAATTTAATATTCAATGCAGCAAACCAGGCGGACATACCCGACTTAATAAAGTTGCTGGCGATACTATTTAGTATAGAAAAAGACTTTAACCCTAATTTTACTAAGCAAAAAGCCGGATTGGCATTACTTATTAAAAATAATGCAACCGCAACCGTGCAGGTTGCCAGACAAGCTAATGGTCAGGTGATAGGTATGGTAAGCGCACAGCTAGTCATCTCAACAGCACAGGGTGCTGCCTCTGCGTGGATAGAGGATATGGTCATTGACTCTGCGTTTCGAAGCCAAGGTATTGGCAAAAAGCTGCTTCAACACACGCTAGCTTGGGCTAAAGATAAAGGCGCAACACGAGCGCAGCTATTAGTCGATGTAACGAATACCGATGCGATTGGTTATTACCAACACCTCAATTGGACATCTACGCAATTACAAGCACGTAGAATTTTTTTATAAGTCAGTATCGCTAAAACAATCACATCAAATATTGATATCGAACAAAAAACACGGCCTTAACAATAACTTTTGATTGGTTATTGTTAAGGCCGCATGATTTTAAAACTTGACGGTATTACAGCGGTGCGCGTTGTCCGCAGAAAAAGCCGATTGCATAGTCTGGTGTTTCGAAAGTGATACGGCTACCAGATGGGAAATAAAGTACATCACCAACAGTTGCTGTTACTTTTTGGCCTGTTTCATCAGAAATAACGAATGTGCCTTCTACAACGATTTTCATTTCTTCATAGTCATAATCGTACACCAATGCATTGCCTTTTTCTAAACGAAAAAAACCTGCACAGATTGTTTTATCTTTATCTGCAGAAACAAACGTGTCACCAAGCCAAGCTGGAACACCTGCAACATTCATAGATGGCTGAACATCTTTGATTGCTTGTTTTTTAAATTTAAACGCTTTAGTTGTCATTACATATCTCCTAGAGGTTGATTAAGTAGGATGTATTTAATCGTCACCAGCTAAAACACACAATTACACCTAAGGGGTACTACTTTTAGACTGAGCAAATAAGGTTAAATTTAGGTTGTGCCATTGATTTCAATTTAACTGTCTATACGTCCTGAACATGCGCTTACCAAGCTATTCAGTCGCATCATTATCCACTATTACATTTAAATTTCCATGCATTTCCTGCATCAAGATATTCGCTAAATCTTTTCTCGATTGATAACTTTGTGCAATCATCTTTTTCATGTCATGCCTGAATGGCTGGGATTCTTTCAGCCTATGTTCATCCAGTTTTTGAAATTTGGCTACCAAGTTTGCTGCATTCTTAGCGTCGTAACCTAACTCTTTCAATGTCAGCTCACCTAATGCAAGTGACGAGAAAAATGTTTCGCGCACAGCTTCAATGTCTAAATCCATAAAATCGAAGGCTGTGGTGCGGTTTCTGGTACGTGCGAGTATTTTTACATGCGGAAAATGCGTTCGTACATAACGTGCTGTTTTAAGCGCATCTTCATGATCATCGATGGCGAGTATGAGTAAGCGGGCATTCTGAATCCCTGCCGCTTTCAATACGTCAGGTCGCGCTATGTTCCCGTAATAAGCTTTAAAGCCAAAACGTCGACTCAGTTCAATCTGGTTTGGATCATGCTCTATGACGGTAGGTGGCAAGCCGATACCATTGAGCAATCGGGTGATCACTTGGCCCACGCGTCCAAAGCCTGCAACGATGACGGGGCGTTCTACCTCAAAATCATCATGGTCTGTAGTTTCAGAAAACCTGAAGCTATGTTTAATCCATTGGCTATAACACAGCATAAGCAACGGTGTTGTTAACATTGAAATTGCGACTACCGCATTCAGTGTACTCGTCGTCTGGCTATCGATTACGCCCAACTGTGCGGCTGTGCTAAAGATCACAAAGGCAAATTCACCAATTTGCGATAACACCAATGCAAAAAATAATGCATCCGATTTGCTCTGTTTAAAGATTAAAGCCAATGGGTACAATAGAGCAATCTTAATGATTACCAAGCCCAATGCCAGCCCAATAATAAGCAATGGCTGTTGCCAAATCAGCCCAATATCAACCGACATGCCTACGGCAATAAAAAACAGCCCGAGTAATAAGCCTTTAAAAGGCTCTATATCAAGCTCCAGCTCTTGTCGATATTCAGAATCTGCTAGCAATACCCCAGCCAAAAACGCGCCTAAGGCCATGGACAACCCGACAGACTGCATGAGCAAAGCTACACCCATGATTAAGAATAATGCGAACGCGATAAAAACCTCGCGTAGCCCGGTATTGGCGATATACCGTAGCACCGGCCTAAGCAGATAGTTACCCCCTGCAACAATACTAACAACCAATCCTAATGCTTTTAACGCTGCGATCCAATCTATATTTGAATGGCCGACCTGGGGGACGAGTAGCGATAAAACCAACATCAAGGGAATGACCGCTAAATCTTGAAACAACAGTACTGAAAATGCCGCCTGACCCGCCGGCTGATTCACTTCACCGCGTTCTATCATGGTCTGCATGGCAATTGCAGTAGAAGACATGGCGACACCTATTCCCGCCACTAAAGCTATGTGCCAATCAAGCTTAAATACTAATCCTAGCAATAAAACAACCAGCACAGAACCCAATACCTGCAAACCGCCCATACCAAAAATAGGTAAACGCAACTGCCATAGCTTCTCCAGATTCAGCTCCAAGCCTATAAGAAAGAGCATCATCACGACACCAAGCTCAGAGAAATGCAGTACAGTCTCAACATCATCAATCAGCCGCAAACCCCACGGACCAATCAAAATACCCGCAATTAGATAACCCAGCACTGAGCCTAGCCCGATACGTTTAGATATTGGCACCGCCAGCACTGCAGCACCAAGATAGATGATGCCTTGCAATAATAAAGTGGGGGCTTGAGTTTCAGTCATCCCGAAATATAGCATGCCTTGGTAAATAATCTAGCGTCTACACGAGGCCTATTCCTAAGATTAGGTACAGACTTAGCGGAATACTAGAATACTAATGCTGCAATTGATTATTCTGACTTTTAGAATGCACTTCTGACCAAACCACCTTCTGCACGGATGTTTGCTCCATTGATAATGGCCGCGCGTGCGCTACAGATAAACGTCACAATGTCACCAATCTCTGAAGGTTTAATCAAACGGGAAATAAGCGATGTAGGGCGATTTTCTGCCATAAACTTATTCTCTGCCTCGGTTAGCGTCAAACCAGGATAAACATCCTGCATAAACTTCTCCACGCTACCGGTGCGTGTAGGCCCAGGTAAAACAGCATTCACAGTAACCGCAGTATTTTTGGTCAATTCTGCTAATGCGCGTGATATACCAAGCTGCATAGTCTTGGTAGCGCTGTAATGTGCCATCTCTGGTGCGGGCATCACACCAGATTCACTAGAAATAAATACCACACGACCACTACCCTGCTCCAGCATGCGTGCCAGATAATGTCTTGCAAGTCGCACACCACTCATCACATTGACTTCAAACAGGCGCTGCCAATCCTCATCTGTTTCATCAAAAAATCCGTTAGCTTCGTAGATGCCAAGATTATTTACCAAAATATCTACATGTGGCAATTGTTTGATAGTTGCTTCACAGCCTGCCAACGTTCCGTTATCACTCACTAATGGCATCAAACTGGCGTTAGGCTCAACTTGCCTGATATCGTTTATAGCGCTATCCACGCTAGCCTGGGTACGGCCATTGATTACGACCGTTGCACGCTCTGCCGCCAGCGATCTGGCGATTTCAAGACCAATACCACCTGACGATGCTGTCACCAATGCCACTTTGTTTTCTAATTCCAGCTTCATTTAATATGCCCTCTAAACAATGAATGATTAAAATCAACCCAAGTATGCGCAATGACTCGCGACTCAAACAAAAGGCAATGTACAAATGATTCCTAACTAAATATCAATAGTTAAAGAATCTGACTATTGTAAATAAGCTACTTATAGAAATTTGTACGGCTAACTTAAAGTGATGCCAAAGCCTGCAATAAGTCGTGTTCAATATCCGCTGGATCTTCCAGGCCAATGGATAGCCTGATCAAATTATCGCCTATGCCGCGTTCGGCTCTAAGCGCTGCAGATAAATCACGATGTGAAGTTAAACATGGCTGGGTAACCAAGCTCTCAACACCACCAAGACTAGGCGCAATAGCAAATAACGCCAGTGCATCCACCATTTTTACCGCCGTGCTGGCATTACCTCGAATCGCAATAGAAAGCATGCCGCCAAAACCGGACATCTGGCGCTTGGCGACCTCATAGCCGGCAAAACTTTCTAGCCCAGGGTAATATACCTTTTCAATTGCAGGGTGCTGCTCTAACACACGTGCAATGTGTAATGCCGATGTATTGTGCTGCCTAACCCTCACTTCTAGCGTGCTTAAGCTTCGCGCCAGCAGATGTGCTGTTTCTGGCGCCATACATTGGCCTAAATTTTTTCTCCAGATTCGTAATGGCTGCAGCATAGCTAAACTTCCAGCCACCATGCCACCAGTCAAATCACTATGCCCACCTAAATACTTAGTGGCACTATGAACTACAAGATCCACCCCAAGACTCAATGCCTGCTGATTGACCGGTGTGGCGAAAGTGCTATCTAAAGCTACCAGAGCATCATATTGATGTGCATATTTGCAGACCTTGGCAATATCTATCACTTGCAACAGTGGATTGGACGGTGTTTCAAAATAGACCAATCCAAAACCCTGCGATAGATATTGCTCCAATGCCTGCCAATCATCCGCAGCGACAAACTCGACTTGCCGCCCTAGCGACTTGAGCTGCAAAGACATGAACTCCCAGGTACCGCCATAGACTTCACCAAAGCAGATAACGCCACGTCCACCATGCGCTAACAATGTTGTTGAAATAGCCGCCATGCCTGAGGAGAAAGCCATTGCACCCTCGGACTTCTCGATACCGGCCAGCTTATTTTCAATATTAACAACACTTGGATTTGAGCCATAACGCGTATAAAGAAATCCTGCCTGGCGACCTTCGATGACATCTAACATCTTTGCAGTTGAATCAAATCTGAAAGTTGTCGTATCATAAAGTGGCGTATGCGGCGAACCATACTGATCAGAACCACCACCGGCATGTACACAGCTCGTTGAGAAACTACCATTTTTTTGATGCATATAAAACCTCTATACGATTACCAAACAATATCGATGCAAAACTTTAACCGTCAAAATCTAGCCGCTATCGCTTTCTATGCGCCCAAACTGCGGCTTCAAGCCGGCTGGTGAGCTTAAGCTTACTTAGTAAATGCTTGATATGTACTTTGACCGTGGTATCACTAATGCCCAAAGCCCTGGCAATGGTTTTGTTATTAAGGCCATTGGCCAGGCACTCCAAAATCTCACGCTCACGTTCCGTGAGTGATATCTCCTCCTCACTTCGGTTGAGCGTTGGATGAATAAGTGCATTTTTAAGGATTTCTGTCAGACTTTCCTGTAATACAGTAACACCGGACATGGCTTTCTTTAAGTTGGCACAAAGCTCTTCCGGCTCCATATCTTTAAGCAGATAGCCATCCGCACCGGCACGCAAGGCCTCAAGTAAATCCACTTCAGCATCAGACACAGTCAATACAATACACCGTGACTCGAGTTTAGCCTCTTTGATGCTGGTAAGGGTTTGTATGCCATTCATACCTTTCATGTTGAGATCTATCAACACTAAATCTGGCCGCAACTGCTCAACTAAAACAATGCCTTCCGTACCCGAAGCCGCCTCACCTACCACTAAAAACTCAGGGTCAGCAGAGATCATTTGCCGCACGCCTCTACGAAAAAGCGCATGATCGTCAATAATGAATACGGTAGTAGGTGTTTGCATGATATTCTCCAGCTTATTATTTAATGAATATAATTCTTGAAACAATTATTTTGGTCGGAACAACAACCTGACGCGCGTCCCGCCTCGTCGTCTGGGCAGTATTTCAATAGTGCCACCCAAACAATATGCACGTTCAGTCATGATAGCCAAACCATAATGATGCGGCTTAGACTCATCAAAAGTACAGCCCTTGCCATCGTCGTCTACCGTCACCATCACCTCGCCAGTAGATTGTAAAACCAGTGCAATCGTGACCCGCTTAGCACCTGAATGACGGACAATATTCGACAGCGCCTCGCGCACTACATGCAGTAGATGAAACTCCTCATTAACGCTAAGCCTGCACTCCTGCAACCTGTTATCCAGTGTGATGTTCAAACTAGATCGGAGTGAAAACTCCTCAATCGCCTCTTCCAGCACATGATCAAGCCCACGCACATCCATCTGCACCCTAAACGTGGTGAGTAGCTCCCTTAGTTCACGATAGGCGTTATCTAAGCCCTCGCGTGTATCATTCACAATACTATCGGCACCAGACTCTATCAAATTTGCACCAAAGTTAGTCTGCAAGCGCGCCAGCTGGAACTTCATATAAGACAGTGACTGTGCTAAAGAGTCGTGTAGC
>JAZJZG010000220.1:17434-19667 GCA_040389995.1 Pseudomonadota bacterium
ATCACGGCCCGCTCTTCCAGCAATGCCACTCTACGGCTTTCCTGCTCCCTAGCCTGGAAGCCCATTGAAAGTGCGAGCATTTGCGCGGTCACTTCAAATAACTGCAGCTCAGAATCGTCAAAATAATGATTAGCCTCGGTTTCTAATAACAAAATGCCCAACCAGCCATTAGGGCTAGGTAACGGCACGGTGACGCATTGCACACATTCACCTTTTATGAGCTTGGTAACATGGTTTACCGTCAGTGGATTTGCACTTTCGTCAAACATACTTTCATCAAAAGACAACGGCCAATAGCTGGAAAAAAGCCCCCGTTGCGCGGAGATTCTCGACCCGTTTTCGCTGAAAACCAAGGCAACATTCGCTACTCCTAGCGTACGCTCTAGCGAATAAAGCGTTTTTTTAATCGTGAGCTCGCTGAGCCCGGAACTACCTATCAATTTAGCCAATTTAAACAGAAAGTCTTGCGAAAGTATCATCTTCCGCACTTTTTCCATACTGGTCTTATTAATCCATTTTGTTTCAGCCTGTATTGCCTGCAGCCTTGCCGACATCTCTGCCGTAAGCTTTTCCAGCACCTCTAATTCATCATCATATTGATGGCCTGCATTAGCGGCTACAATATCCTCCGGCATGATGGCAAGAATCTTACCAAGCCGGTTAATCAAGATACTCCAAGATGACATCATGATGCCCGCAGCAATACAAAACACTAAAAACAGGCATACCAACTGAATCAGTGACATTAAAGACTGCTTAATCACTATATCGTTTTCTGCGGCCACCACAAAATCGTCATACGCCTTCATGACTTTTTGCCCCTGCTCCAGGATGACTGCTTTAGAGCTTTCCTGTGCGCCGATTTTAGTAAAGTTCTGCTGTGTGGTTTTTAGATACTCATAGGCATTTGCCAAGCCTGTATCTCTTTGGTTTTTAGCCCAGGAATAAATCGGCCCATCAAAATCAATATGACTTTTATTCAATCGATCCAGGATCACTTTTTTGTCGTTAAAGTGATTATCCAGCTGGTAAAGCTCACTTCTCCAAACCGCTTGATTTTGGTACGCCTTATGAATCACAGAAAGATGATCAGGAATATAATCAAATAAGAAAAGCGAACCCGTCTGCATTAATATAACAGACAGCACCATAGAAACGACTAAGGCGTGCAAATTGGCATAAAGCTTATGCTTTTTAATAAAAAGTTGTAATAATTTAGGAAAATTCAAAATATTCTGCATATTTTCTCTAGTTCTTTTTATACTCTAATTATCGTCATAATCTGAGTTAGGCTAATGAGTATATTCATATTTTCAACGCTAATCATCAGCGTCATTTTTTTGTTGATACTTGGTTCATGGTACAACCTTCAGGGTCCGTTTTTGCTACATGTTGTCATGCTGATTTCAGCGGCAGTCGCTATTTTCTCTGCAGCCGTTTTAATGTTAATTCAACCATTGTACTTTAGAAAGCCATCACGTTCCCGTCGGGAATCTCCACAAGAGGCTAACTGGGGTAAGGAAATTTCTAAGGCATTATCTTCCCCTGCTGCCGTCCTTGATGGTTATATGGTGAAATTCGTAAATACGCCATTCCTCCAAACTTTAGGCATGGTCGGCATGACTGACCAAATCATGGGCATGCCATTCACCAACCTGATTCATCCATCTGACCATCAAATCTTTGCAGAGCTTACCGTAGAAGCTAACATGGATAAAACTAAAACAGATGCTACTAAAATTCGCCTGATATGCGCTGATGGCACAATCATGCCCTCCAATGCGAGCCTAACACGCATGCGTGAAGATAATCAGGATAATTTGATGCTATTTCAATTCACGCCAATTTCTACAATATACCCGCTAAGTAACGATTATGAATCACAGTTCAATTATCACTCTATTGTCGATAGACTGGAAGAAATCGTATTTCAACTAAATGCTGAAGGCAAAATTATTTTCCTTAACCCGGCATGGACACACATGCTCGAGTATAAAGTGCAGGATTGTTTAGATAAATTATTGATAGACTTTTTTCACCCAGAAGATAAACCGGTATTAGAGGCTAAGTTAGGTTCACTTACGCAAGGCAAAAGAACCCATTGCACGATTGAAGCGCGTTTACTCTCCGCTCGTGAGGATCAGCATTGGATAATCATGCGTGCCAAAACCACCTCTACCTCAATTGGCGAAAGAACCAGCATCATTGGCACCATGACCGATATTCAACGCAA
>JAZJZG010000220.1:19677-20190 GCA_040389995.1 Pseudomonadota bacterium
TCCCTGCGTTTTGCAACGTGTTCCCCGAGCTCTGTCACAATGAGCTCAGCGGTTTTGATGTGGTGGATTCCACCAAGCCGCTTTCCGCGCAAATGCACGCACTTTTCCTCGATGATGAGCACGATATTCAACGCAACAAAGAAGTAGAAGCCAGCCAGCTGGCTAATAGACGTGCCTTAAACTCACTCTTAAGCAATATCCCAGGTATGGTCTACCGCGGCAGAAACGACCGCTCGTGGACATTCGAGTTTGTAAGCGATGGCTGCATAGACGTGACTGGCTACGACTCCGTGGACTTGATAAACGACCCAACCTTATCCTATAACTTGATTATTCATCCTGAAGACAGGGCAGCTGTTTGGGAGTCGGTAAAACTACAAATGAGTACCAGTGAAGAATTTAAGCTCATCTATCGCATTATCACGCGCAAAGGTGAAACTAAATTAGTACAGGAACATGGCCGCGGGATATTCTCCAGCACCGGCGAACTATTAGCGCTGGAGGGCTTCATTA
>JAZJZG010000221.1:0-12538 GCA_040389995.1 Pseudomonadota bacterium
CACTATTTTTAGCAGATTACACAGTTCAACATAGTCCGTGGTTAATTGAAATTCAATATTCTTTAACATAAATAATTATCTACAAAGTAAATGGTAATGGCGACTGCGGTATCGCTTTTTATTGTTGTGGGTTTAACAATGCTTTATAACGTGTTATGACATATATGATAAATGCTTGCATGGTAAAACTTTAGGCACCAGTATATATCCTAATACCTTTATAAAATATAGTTATCATTTTATCTAAAATAGGTTCATATCAGGATTGCCCTGCATTATATAAATAGTATCTTTAAATGACAGTAATGTCGAAATTACATCACAATTATGACGGAGTAATTTAATTAACTCATAAGCTATTGATAAGTATAATAAAATTCATGTGGTTTGTTGGCATTCTATTTGCTCTATAAATACTGTACGTTGTATTTTAAAATTGAATAGGATCTGCTGAAATGAAAGCACAAAATTTAAATACATTAATTGAAGTTATTCAACGTTCATACACAATTAAAAAACATGCTGATTTTTTTAGGTGGCAGCAAGATTATGTGACCAGTGTTTTCCCACATGATGTTTTAATTGCAGTGTGGGGTGATTTCAGTAAGAATGCACTTAATTATGATGTTTGTTCTAATATGCAAGGTATCCGTACTCAGGCATTATGGGAGTCTCAGGGTGAGGTTGACCATCTTATGACTGACCTTTATAAGAAATGGTTGGCCAATGGTGAGCGTTGGTACTCTGTAAAAAATTTCGTTGCAGATAGTGATATGCCGCTACTTTTTACTCATCAACTCATTGCTATCAAATCACTGTTAGTCTACGGACTTCGTGACACACGTGGCAACAATGACTGTCTATATATATTCATGGATAAAAGAAGTGATTTTGATATTGATAGTACAGTGCTGGGCATGCTGATCCCTCATCTTGATGCTACATTACGTAGAATTGTAAGCCTGGAGCGTGATGCAGAGGATGACAATGAGTTATCTGATTATCATGTTCATGGTTTAAGCGATCGAGAGCATGAAATCGTCTACTGGTTAAGAATGGGTAAAACAAACTTTGAGATCGGTATGATTCTCGGCATTAGTCCTAACACAGTTAAAAATCACTTAAAACGTATTTTCTGTAAATTGGACGTGTCTTCTCGTGCGCAAGCTGTTGCGACTTATATTCCACCAAAGTTAAATTAAACCTTGCAATCCGACAACTTCAGCATTAAGTAACCAAACACTCATATGGGCTATACGCAAACAAATTCGAGAACTCTACTGCAAAGGCGTAGCCGTCTGAGCAATATGATTCAGCAGGCGCTCGATGGTGCTGCGGTCATAGGAATAACATGGTTGCTAGTTAACCTCCACTCCAATGATATTGGAGGGTTAACTAACCCATACATGATTATGTTGTTGCTGTTATTAGGTATTTTAGCGATAACCTATGATAGATTTGCTATTTATAGAAGTAATACTCACTTTGTTGACAAAGCACTGAACCTTTTAAAAGCATGGACACTTACTTTTTTGGTATTGGTAGTATTAGCCTTTTTAACCAAACAGAGTGAAGTTTATTCACGGTACTTTATCGGCCAGCTTTATGTAATCGGTTACTTTGCTCAGTTAACATTACATTTTCTGGTTAAAGTTATTTATCAAAAGGTAATTTTTCATTCACAGCAATATGAAAAAGTACTTATTGTTGGTCAATGCCGCCTGGCTAATTACTTGCAACAAAAAATTTCTGGCAACCCCTGGATTGGTGAGCGGGTGGTTGGTTTTGTAAGTTTATCTAGCGATATACAGTCTAAATCTGAGCTAAGCAAGTCCTCTAAAATTTTGGGGAGTGTCGACGATTTAACTAGCCTGATTGATGTGCATGATATCAGTACGATTTACATTGTTACACCTCTTGAGTCTTCTAAAGCCTTGGAAGATATGTATAAAGCGATACACGAGAAGCATGTTTCTATTCACTGGATACCGGATATTTTTTCCTTACGTTTAGTAAATCACAGTGTAAAAGAAATTGCTGGGATTCCTGTTATTACACTTTCAGAAACGCCACTAATTGGTTTGCGTTTACTGTTAAAGTCCGTAGAAGATATGGCCTTATCAATTTTGATATTACTAGCAATCAGCCCAATACTAATTTTGATCGCCATAGCGATTAAACTTGATAGTCAGGGACCGGTTTTCTTCAGGCAGAATCGTACCGGCTGGAGTGGAAAAGTATTCAAAATATGGAAGTTCCGTAGCATGCGTGTTCATCAACCAGATGAAGGTGGAAAACTTAAACAAGCCGAGAAGAACGATAACAGGATTACGCGTGTAGGAAAGTTTCTTCGAAGAACCAGTCTCGATGAGTTGCCGCAGATATTTAATGTTTTGGCGGGAGATATGTCATTAGTTGGCCCGCGCCCACACGCAGTACAACATGATGAAGAGTACTCCCGAAGAATCTTTGACTACTTTGCGCGACATAACATTAAACCGGGTATCACTGGGCTTGCCCAAGTCCGCGGTTTAAGGGGGGAAACAAAAGACATTGATCAAATGATTCAGCGTATTGAGTCTGATATCGAATATATCAATAACTGGTCCGTGTGGTTGGATATAAGTATTATATTGCGTACTGTACTGGTGGTAACAGGTAAAGATGTCTACTGACATGCCAATTTTCATGAATACAGACGCTTATTAGCCATCAATATTCTTGATTATTTTGAACATAATTGAAGATTTTTGTACCGATATATTGGGTTGAATAAATATTCTGCTGATGACTAGGACTCAATGCAACACTAAGCATTTAAAACTAGCGAAAATATGCATTAATCTATAATTGACTAGTGGTTTATATTTTCTCTATCTAATTGAAATATAATGATTAAATTTTTTAAAGGAGTAATAAATTCGTATCAATAGCACTTAAGGGCTATTGTGAGTATGACTTGCAACCCATAGACTATTTTCAAATAGTAAATCGTGATGAATGACTCATGAAAGGGGAGCAAAAATGTTAAAAAATATTATTGTGTTAATGTTCGTAGGTATGGTTTCATCAGCTACACTTACCGCGTCCGCTACAACTGCAGCTACACCTAAAGAAACAGTGCAAGCGGTGAGCAATTCATTGGCAATTGTGAATATTTCTAAAAATATAAGCACGAATATACAGTCGCCCAATAGTGAGAGTAGTGCAGTGCGATACGTTGTTACTCAGGGGCAAGATAACGTTGAAACTAGAACTTGGTTATTAATTGCTGCATTGATCGGGTTTGTAATGCTGTCTAATCGCTGGAGCATATAATTTTCCTATTTTATGCAGCTTGGCTTAAGTTAGTCTGTATTTTATGGTGAATTTAATTTATGTCTAAATATGACGTTTTCAACTGAATATTTTACTAATGTTATTTTTTAACACTTTTTTGAGGTAATAATCATGATGAAAATCAAACTATTTCTTTGGCTAATAATCAGTCATGTGTTCTTCGTTACTATTTCTATGGCAAATGCTGATGTTGCGCCAAGTTATAAGTTACATCAGGGTGATTTAATTCAAGTATCGGTCTGGGGTGAGGATAAATTGCAGAAAGAAAGCCTCGTGTTACCAGATGGCAGTATTACTTATCCTCTTGCCGGTAGAGTGGAGGTTGTTGGCCTCACTTCAGTTGAGGCGGAGAAGAAAATTGCTGAAAAATTAAAGGCATATCTTCCTGACCCACAAGTTTCAGTGGTTATAGCAAACACAGAAGGTAATCGCGCACATGTATTAGGTAAAGTGCTTAAGCCAGGCCAAGTCACAATGACGGGCCCTATGACGGTACTAGATGCATTAAGTGTTGCAGGTGGGTTGGATAAATTTGCAGACCGTAGTGGTATAAAAGTTATTCGAAATACCGCACAAGGTCAAAAAGCTATTCCAATAAACTATGACCAATTAATGCGCGGTGAAAATCTGGAAAGCAATATAACATTGAATCCAGGTGATACTGTATTAGTGCCTTAATTTACCTAGTGTTTAAATTTTATTTATAAATACTGAATATGGGTATAATGCATTTTATTTATGTTCATATTCAGGGGCCATTTTGAAAATCAATAATAACTTTTTGGTTAAGTCTAAATTCAGGAAACTGGCGTTGCAACTATTAACTGGCGTTACATTGCCACTGTTGTTACAAGATGTAAATGCCGCTGATATTACAAAAAATGTCATAGTAACATCAGGGTTAGAATACGATTCTAACCCTGTACTCTCTGAGACAAATCGGAATCCGGTTTGGACGTACAGAATTGCCCCACAGCTTCTGTTGGACGCTACCGATGAAGCTAATCGATGGTTTTTTGATGGTACCATTTTAGTCGAGAGGCATTCGAATGAAAAAGCGCTGATTGACAGGGAAGATCCTAGGCTTAGTGCTGGTTGGACTCGTACCTATGCATCTGGCTTTTTCGGTATCAAGGCAGATTACCAAGATAGCTCTTCCCGCATTGCAGAATTGCAAAGCACGGGTGTGTTTGTTAATAGCGATGGTACACAAAGAACCAGGGCATTGTCAGCTAATTGGCAGCATGAAATTAGTCCTAGATGGACAGTGCTGACCGATGGTGCTTTTACCAACGTCAATTATAGTAATTCTGGTAGTCTTGTTAGTTATGATCTAAGCGAGATTGCTTCAACGCTGACCTATGCATATACCGAAAAGTTAAATACTTCCATCAAACTGGACTTTGCCCGGTATCGCCCAGCCCAATTCTTTAACGACACTAATCTTAGTCACGTGATATTTGGTGCCAATTACCAGGTTAAGGATGGGTTTAATCTTGCCGCTCGTGCTGGTATCTATAATTTATCAGGACAGCAATCTGACTATGGCTGGGAAGGTAGCCTGGCAGCGGATTATATAGTAGAACGTATGATTTACAGAGCAGCTATTAGTCGAGAGATTTTGCCTTCTGGCGTTGGTGGTTTTCAGAAGACCGACTCCTTAAAGCTGGCATCAATATTCAATATGACTGAGCATGATCGGATAGGTGCTAATTATGATTTTTCCAGATATAGGAAAGACACGGATATCAATCTAAATGCGCTGGATTACCAGCAATTGGGTGCATTCTATGAGCGTAACTTATCCAATCACTGGAAGAGTAATTTCTCTGTTGCACATAAAAAGCTAGATTTCCCTGGTGTTGCAAGCCAAGCGAATGTCGTTGGTGTGTCGCTGATTTATGACGCCTTGAGTTTTTAATATATAGAAGGTAATAATAACTAATGGGATTAGAACGAGAAATTACACTAAACGATTATATCAATATTATTCGTCGCAGATTTCCCTATGTAATAGGTACTTTCTTTCTAGTGTTTTTGGCGGCAATCGCCATTGCACTTAAGCTGTCCCCAGTTTACCAATCTATGGGCACGATACTCATCGAGTCGCAGCAAGTCCAGCCAGATCAGATTAAAGAGAAATACGCGACGGATCGTTTCGAAGCGCTCAAGCAAGTTGTATTGACTAAAGAAAATTTAGTCAAGATTGCGGAAAAGTACAAGCTGTACAATTTAGATAAAAGACCTAAATTTACCCAAGAAGATATAGCTAATGCAACTCGAACTAATATTATGGTGGATTTGCTAAAGGCTGATGTAGGTCAATGGGGCGAAAAGTCTACTTTTGCCTTTCAAATTTCCTTTAAATACTATAAACCTGATGATACTTATAATGTAACGAATGATTTAGTTAAGCTATTTCTAGATGAAAATGACAGGGCGAGCAAAGAGCGAGCGACTGAAACTGCGGAGTTCTATGGTAAGGAAGCCGAGAAGAAGAAAGTTGCTTTAGACAAAATAGAAAGCGATGTCACTAGCTATAAACAAAAATATTCGAACTCTTTACCAGAAAATAAGGAAATGCAGGTAACAAGCTTACAACGTCTTGAAAATGACTTGAGAGAAACACAGCGTGAATATAGTACAACGCAGGCGGAATTACGATCGCTAGACGTTACTCTGGATTCTGCCAAGGCAGGAATTGGCTTGACAACGGCGACAGGGCAGCCTTCCTCAAGTGCTACGGAACTGGAATCGTTAAAATTAGAATTTGCAAAAGAAAGTAGTATTTATAGCGAAAATCACCCATCTTTACGTGCATTAAAGCGTAGGATAGATACGCTTGAAAAGAGCAACAAGCCAGAAACGTCGGGTCAACCTGTAGTAACTACTCAATCGGTTATCGTAGCGAAAATACAAGCACAAATAGACTCAGGGAATGCACGACTTAAATCATTAGAATCAGAAGATAGAAGTATACGTGCAAGAATTCTTCAAATTCAAGGGCTGGTTTTACAAAGCTCACAGACTGAAGGTGGGCTTGGTACGTTAATGCGTGATTATGATAATGCTAAGGCTGCTTATGCCGAGGTGAAAGCGAAGCTAGATAGCTCTAAAATTGCTCAAAATATTGAGCTACAAAACAAGGGTGAACGCTTTGTTTTAGTAGAAGCACCCGTTTTGCCGGTAAGCCCTATAAAACCTAATCGTTTATTAATCATGTTGGCTGGTTTTATTGGTGCAATTGTCGGTGCGATTGGTCTGGCAGTGTTGATGGAGATGTTTGATAGTCGTGTAAGAGGTGTTGATGCTTTGGCTTCTATTATGAAAATTCAACCTATCGCTACAATTCCATATATTACAAATGCAGCAGAGTTAAAACGAAAAAAATATCTTGTGACTTACATTTTAATGAGTGTTTTTGGATTTATACTTTTTGTTTTATTGATTTTGCATTTCTTTGTGATACCGCTTGATGTACTGACCTCAAAGATTCTAGCTAGATTTTAGTGAAAGTAACTTATGGAAAAGATTAAAGATGCTTTAGACAAAGCTAAGAGTCAGCAAAAAGGTAATGTATCAAAGATCCGAAATAAAATAGCTACCCGGTTTTTCAAGAGTGATGATGAACTTGAGTCAATTGTTTATAATCAAACGACCGTAATTGATTTAGATGCAGCGCATTTAGAGAACAATCGTATTGTTGCTTTAGATAAACATAATCCTATGAGTTGGGTGTTTGATTCGTTACGTACGCAAGTTCTGCAAAAAATGGACGAGAATAATTGGCGAACTATAGCAATTATTTCACCAACACCAGAATCAGGTAAGTCTCTAGTTTCGATTAATCTTGCAATCAGTATTGCTCAGCAGCCACAAAAAACTGCCATGCTTGTTGATTTTGATTTACGTAAACCACGCATCGCTCAATATCTTGGAATCAAGACAGAAAAGTCTATTAATGACTATCTTGCTGGTGAAGTGGAACTGGCCGAAATTATTGTTAATCCAGGCATTCCACATTTGACAGTCTTGCATACCAATAAGCCAGTAAAACAATCATCGGAAACGTTATCATCAAATATTGTTCAAAAGTTAATCATTGACCTTAGAGAGAGATACGAATCTAGGATCGTAATTTTTGATTTGCCGCCGATTCTAAATGCAGACGATGCAATGGTGTTATTGCCACAGGTCGATTGTGCCTTGTTAGTCATGGGCAACGGCTTGCATACTGAGTCTGAGATTAACGAAACTATGCGGTTGTTAACTAAAACCAATATTTTGGGTGTAGTGGTTAATCGTGCTGAAGTCGAACCTAGATCCTATTATTATTAACCTTATTAGCTACTACTGGGTTAATAACAGCCAGTAAGTGCCAGTGATTTTATCTAGGTTAATCACGTATTGACCATTTTCATAAGTAACAGGTACTTCTGCTTTGCGATGACCTGAATAATACGCATACAGCTTAAGTCGTTTAGGTGCTTTAATCAATAAGCGGCCCTCTAGCGGCTCGGATAGAAAAGGTAGTTGTCCACTTACCTCTGTAACAGACCTTGCGGCAAGACTAATCATGATGTTTCTTGATTTATTAATAGGTGCATTATCAACACTCTGCACGGCAATGGTCGCATTAGGTGTGATAGCAGTTATTGCTACGTCATTCAATATCAATTTTTCACCGCCTATCCAGCCTGTTACTGCTTGAGTCTTGGGGGTATTAATCGATAAATAGCCCTTGTCCCAATTATGTTTTAGTTCATTTTCTTCTGAAGTTACTTCTGTAGAGCCAGCTTTTATTAATGATATATTCGGGTCTTTATATACCTGCGCATTAATAGGGATGGGACTTTTCTGTAGCCACGGCAATTCTTTTACAGCAGGCATTGCAATCACCAGTTTACCTAATTCACTCGCTGTGCGAATAAAAACTGAATTACCGGCGCTAACCATCTGGTTAAATAAGGCATCTTTGCCAAGATCCAATACATAAGTAGTACTTGCAGCTTTAAGATCGCCACGTCGATACATTAATGCTGCTGCCGGCATGGTAGCAAGCAGTGAGGGGTCATTATAAGCCTGCCAGTTTGACGGGCTGCCCTGGCCTGTTAGTGGCTCCTGAGCATAGGCATATTGCATGATGGCATCCCAACCTTGCCTACTAGCTTGGCTGGCGATATAGAGGGGCAATGTATGTCTGTCAGCAGTAGGAAAGGGCTCCGCATTCCACTCTGATACACTGATTGGCTTATCAATGATCTGTGCTGCTGATATTCTATGAGTCAAGTTCGATGTAGATAAAGGGTTATTTTTCAATGCACCTAAGCTTTGATAAGCATGTACATCGATTAAATCTCCAGCAGTGAGCGCTGGAAGTGAGCTTAAGGGATTGTCACCCCAGATGCTTGTGGTAACAATTGGCACTTTCAGGCCTAATTCACGTAAATGACTAATCATCTCAACGTTAAATTGATGTTCTAAATCATTTAAAAATAGCTTTGATGGCCCATGTTCCCAAGTGCGAGATGTTTTATCGATAGCTAAGCCATTTGCCGTAGCAAAAGCCTTAGCTTTAGACATGAATATTTTGCTATGTTGGGGTACATCCTTGTTTGGTAATAATGCATTGCCATAATGATGCGTTAAATCATTTTCATTGGTGATTAGCACCATGGCAATTGCAGGTTCGTTCACATATTTGATATTGGTATATTTATTGGTGTGATTTAAGTAAGCGGCATTAAATTCGCGCATTGCTTTTTGAATAGACTGGTTAACGTAGTTATAACCTTTTAGGCTTGCCGTAGGAGCGCCTTTCCTGATTTCATCAAAAGCGGTGATGTCATCGCCAAGCTTGAGTTGGCGATCTACATGTAAGTCCAGCCATACATAAATACCTTCATCTTTTAAGCACTTAATCCACCAGTCAATCTTGTCCATAGAAGCTTGGTTAATTGTTGTTTGGTTTAGCTTTTGACTACCGAATATATTTGGATCTACCCAAGATGAATCATGGTGATGTAGGCGTACCAGGTTAAATCCAAGTGCAGAGAGGCGTTTCGCTTGTGCTTTAACAGTATCTTTAGGTGTTTCAAAAAGTGTATATGCAGCAATATTGGTGCCCCAGAACTTGGCAACAGTGCCATCTTCAAATACCAGTTGGTCGCCTTGTGTTTTGACGAAACCACGTTTCCCAGCGGGGCGCTCGGTTTGATTGAGAAAGGATAGGTCAACCGGCGAGACATCCCAGTCGAGAATGTTTTTAGGCCACTGTAAAGTGTTTTCACTTCCGGATTGCCCGGTAGTTGTTGGCGTAGCTTCTTTATTTTCTGCTAGGAGTATATTAGGTGTTATCAGTAGGGTAAGAATTAAAAGGTTCAGATACAACCTAAATCCAAAGTTAGCAACCAATGCCTGCCACATAATATTTAGCCTATCTAGAGGACTTGCAAGTTAATAATTGATATTACCCTTAGCTTTGGAAATTGCTGAGATTAATTACGAAAACTGCTTAAGTGCTTAATATATGCTTATTTATGTGTAATTACACTTCACTTTTAAGGCGTGAAGTAGAGTAAACAGGCCTCTCAACAGATTTCTGCCCGGTTCTAGATGCACGTGGCTGCCCGGTAATACGTGCGTAGCTAAAGACTAAGCCGGCAAGTGACCAGTAGACGGTGGGAATGACGCCGATACTGCTTACAGTGAAAATAGTGACGAGCACCCCCATTAAAATAGCGAGTAAGGTCCTACCACAAAGATATTCTTCACTTTCTTTATCTGTAATTCTTCTCATTTTCTTTAAAAGCGTTATTACCACCATAGAGAAAAACCCAAGTAGGAGCGCCAGTCCGACAAGCCCATTATATAAGGCAACGGCCAGATAGGTATTCACGATATCAATGATACCTTCGCCTTGTACCATTTCTGCCATTTCTGGCTCATCTTTAGGGTTGTAAACACCGAATAGTGGATATCTCTCGATAATTATAATGGAGTTGTCAATTAGCTTTTGACGGTATACCACGTTATCTTTATCAGTTTCTCCGATAAAAGGTATCAAATTGATGACCTTTTGACCGCCAGGAATCCAGTGCAAAGCTGGTACGGCGATAACGATGACGATGATCAATAACGCAAGGTGCTTAATCGCTTTTCGCCCGAAAACAACTAGCGTTAGCAGTAAAACTGCCGTTCCTAGCCAGGGTCCTCTTGATAATGAAGATATCAGGCCACCGATAATCAAGCCCAGTCCAGCTAAACGTAGGAATTTGTTTTTAATCGAAGGGGCAAGGAACAGGTAAAATCCCATCCCCACCATCATGACAAATCCTAATATAATCGAATGACCAAGTGATGCAATTGCACGAATACTGTCACCACGGCTAAGGTAGCGTCCCATTGACCAGTCAACGTGTAAAGCATCTTGTAATGAGCTATACAGCAGCCATGAGTTGGTAAATTCATACATAGCAATGACGCTAGCTATTAAGCAGGCCAGTGTAAATGCAATCATTACTTTTTTTAACTGATCGAAGTCTTTGATGGCACGGCTGGCAGCAAAATAGGGCAGAAACACATCTGTAACACCATAAAAACCATATCGTAATGCATCAGTAAAGCTTGTACCACGCATCATCATTACTGTGTTTAGTAACATAAACACCAATAGAAATTTCTCTGCTAATGGTTTGCCAAAACTTGGTGAATCCGAGCTTGCTCTGAATGCAATAAAATACGGTAAAAAGATTGTTAGTGCGAGTACACGTACAAAGTTGAGTTCAAATAGATTGGGAATGCGGGCACTTATTGTTGGAATAATAATGACTAAAGCAAAGTAGAGTGCGAATTTATTTTGCTCTGATTTTGCTACATATAAGAGATATAACGAGCTTAAAGCGATAAATACCCAGAAGTTTTGAGACAAAAAAGCAAGTAGCGTAATGGTAAACCAAGCATTGCGCCAGCGCTTATATTCTTCTGGCAACAACATTGGCTGCAATGCTTTTTTTGCATACAGATATGTTAGTGATGCAAAGAAAAGAATGGCGATCAACGCCCTGATGTATTCTGGCATAGTATTTCTATCAGTTAAGGTTAATTTATTTTGTTATTTAGAGCTAGTTATTTGCTTAACCAATACATCAGATTATATCTAATGCTTATTCTTATTGCGTGCCGCACGCTTATAAAAAGAGGCACAAATGTGCCTCTTTTATTTAATTATTTTTAATAGAAATACCTGCCATCACCTAGCAAGCTTGCATGGCAGTCTTTACCTGCATTGATGCAACCTTTCACCCATGCTTGTTCTATCGTTTCATCCCAACCAACCATTACATCTGCGTGTCCGCTGTAGCCGGCAGGCAATGAGGTCGGGTAGTTGTCACTAGAAAGTCGAATATTAGCCGTGCCCGTAGGGTCTGTTAGACGATAATAAGTGATCATCTTAATCGTAGGCAATTTTACAGGGTGTGCAGCAGGACATGCGCTATAAATAGTATCTGCAAAGGCCATGTGTGATTTATGGTCAGCACTATCTAAATTTTTACCATCCCAACAAGATGGAAATTCAACAATCATACTTAATAATCCACCTTGAGCACAAGGTGGTATATGGTCTGAATGAGAGCTATACAACTCATTACACTCGTAGGCAACGTTTGCTTGCGGGCCTGTAGAAGCCATGCTGCCGGCAATCATTTTCAGGCCTTTCGGGAACGCTGTTACCGTTTGGTGTTTATAATAAATCAAGCTGTGGTCAGGCTTGAGAGGCACTGTGTTTAGTATAGCTGATGGCACCCAGTAAGAGCTACGGTTCATAATCCCGCCGTTACAGGTACTATTGCCTGTGGTGCGGATAGATTCAGAGGTTGAAGTGTAGTTAGCACCGGTATTACCGAAGAAGGTATGTAAATGACTTTTTCCCTGTCCGCCTGGAAACACAATTGGATCATCATTTAGCATATGAGAATATTGGCACCACACACGAAACGCGCCTTTATCGTCTGGAGAGTCTGCTATTTTCTCACTATTAGCATCTACTGGTAGTACGCGTAAATCGGAATAACCAGCAAACCCTGCTGGAATCAAGGCCAAATTGACTACAGGCATATTGCCCATACTAGGTGGTGTTGTAACAGGTGGTGTTGTAACAGGTGGTGTTGTAACAGGTGGTGTTGTAACAGGTGGTGTT
>JAZJZG010000222.1:0-1649 GCA_040389995.1 Pseudomonadota bacterium
CAACAGTCGTGGCAGCCAGGTATGCATGCAAATGTAGGTATCTGTTTACGAAAGAAACGAATAATGTGACTGTTTTTGGTCATGAAGCAGCTTTAGTTTGATTTATACACTTCACCATTTATGAATTCTATCACGATATAAAATATGAAAACCCCTGTTAATCGACTTAAAGACTTCCAAGATCAGTTTATAGCTTCAGCTACTAAGCATAAGCCAGACATGCCATTTATTTACGACGAAAAAACTACACTTTCCATGCACTTCGATACGCATTCAATACAGAGCGTCATGCTAAAAACAGATCCAGAATACCTAATCTTAGATTATACGCGCACGATGATGGGCTTCTTGTTTTTTACGCCAGCGCCAAAAACTATAGCAATGATAGGTTTAGGAGGCGGGTCACTCGCAAAATACTGCACTAAATATTTGCCAAATGCACATTTCACTGCAATCGAGATTAATGCCAATGTAATCGCTTTAAGAGAACAATTTAACATTCCTGCTGATAGTGAAAAATTTAGCATCCTACATACTGATGGTCACGATTATGTAACCAATAAAGTGAATAAAGTTGATGTGCTTATCATTGATGCTTTTACTGATGCTGGTCATCCCCCAAAGCTTTGTAGTGCGGGCTTCTACGATAATTGTTATGCCAAGCTCAATGAAGGTGGTGTAATGGTCGCTAATCTGCTGGGCAGCGACATTAAGTTTGGTACCTACGCTTCACGCATCCGTGACAGTTTCGAAGATAAAGTCGTGGTGGTGGATGTTGAAGATGAAGGGAATAAAATCGCTTTTGCTTACAAAGGCAGTAGCTTCCCACCATCAAAGGAGGTTCTGGTTGAGAGAATTGGTACTTGGGGGCCGAAACATCCGATTCCATTACATAACACCGCACAAAAAATCATGCATAGACTGCATAAACATACCAGCCATACCGAATGGGAGCAACTTTCTAGGGTCGGCATGTAGCCCTATCACCTTCCATGGAAATCCGGCTGTATCTTCTCTGGAGTCCGGAAAAGGTTTTCTGCTAAATGATTCAATGTCTGTTGTATCGTCCGGTTGAATCCAAGGCTCAAAGCCGTCATTAAAAACTAAAACGCTTTCACATTATGTGATTAATCAAGTGCAATAAATGATACATGAATAGACAAGCTTAAATATGGCTAGAAGCGTATTATCTAGCTGATACGCAATCGACAATAAGGCAACGACGGTGAAAAAAGCTGCCGATATACCCTATCCACCAGCAAGTCACTCTGCAGAAGAGTTGTCTCAAAAAACTTTATCGCCTTGGTGGCGGCGTGCCAGTATGTTGACGGCTGCGATTGGTTTCTCTGTACTCATACTGGTGACGAGTATGGTGTATCACGATGCACCGCCTATTCCTGACCAGGTTGTTGGTGTAAACGGCTCGGTGTTATTTACTTCTCAAGATATTATTGCAGGTCAACAGGTATTTCTGAAGTATGGCTTAATGGACAATGGCAGCATTTGGGGTCATGGTGCGTTGCTCGGCCCAGATTTTTCGGCTGAGTATCTGCATACCTTAGCGCTTTATCACTCAACTACACTTTCCAAACAACGTTACCAACTACCCTTAGAAAGATTGACGGCTGCCCAGCGCGCTGGTGTAGAAG
>JAZJZG010000223.1:0-1277 GCA_040389995.1 Pseudomonadota bacterium
AGTATTAAGTGCGCCAAAGTATTTTGATGGTACGGTCATTGTGCGCACCGGAGATAGCCGGATTTACGGTATTAACGCGAATGATGGTAGCCGTAAATGGGTATATGACCGGATTACACCAGCACTTAGTTTACGTAGTAGTGCCGGTGTAGTGGTAGATGGTGGGGCGGTGTACGCAGGTTTTGCCGGCGGAAAGCTGATTGCCATACGCGCAGATAACGGTAAATTGTTATGGGAAGCCTCTGTTGCACAACCAAAAGGGGTGACCGAAATCGAGCGTATCGCAGATATCACCAGCTTGCCGGTCGTGGATGGGCCGTTGATTTATGCCGTAGCATATCAAGGCAGAATCGCTGCAGTAGATAGATTAACTGGTCGTGTTGTGTGGGGCCGTGATATTTCCAGTCTAACTGGCTTAAATGTGGAAGATGCAAGAATTTTCGTATCGCATGCTGCGGGTTCGATTTATGCACTAGACTATGCAACAGGTAAAACGTTTTGGCGGCAGGCGGCGCTTAAAAATCGCCAATTAACCACGCCAGTGCCTATGGGTAGTTTAATCGCGGTAGGTGATGTTGAAGGTTACGTACACTTTTTGAATCGTGAAGATGGCGCGCTAGCCGCAAGATT
Source organism: Pseudomonadota bacterium (assembly GCA_040389995.1). GTDB lineage: Bacteria > Pseudomonadota > Gammaproteobacteria > Burkholderiales > Methylophilaceae > Methylotenera. The sequence continues at coordinate 631 of JAZJZG010000223.1, forward strand.
TAAAACGGATAACAGTCCAATCCTGGCGCACATGGCGCTACTGAATAGCACGACTGTACTAGCGCAAACGCGTGATGGCGGCGTTTACGCCATTCAAATCAAATAATTAGGTGGCTGTATAGTCTTAATTGCTTACAGCTACTATCTCAAGAAATACTTAGCTCAACAGCCATTTGGCTTACGAGCTATTTAGAAGGCTCGCATGATACCTACCATAGTTTTGGTTGGTCGACCTAACGTCGGCAAATCTACTTTATTTAATCGCTTAACCAAAAGCCGCGATGCATTAGTTGCGGATTTGCCTGGCCTCACGCGTGATCGTCATTATGGTCGCGGCATAGGTGCAAGCCAGCCTTATTTAGTTGTAGATACCGGTGGCTTTGAACCGAATACCGACAGCGGCATACTTAAAGCCATGGCTGCACAAACTCTATTGGCGATTGATGAAGCCGATGTGATTATCTTCTTGGTAGATGGCCGTCAGGGCGCAACCCCGCAAGATATGGAAATCGCCAATCGCTTACGCAGGAGTAAATGCCCGGTATTATTAGCGGTGAATAAAACCGAAGGTATGAATCGGGCTGTTGTCAGCGCTGAATTCCACGAATTAGGTTCTGTGGATTATTCGAGGTCAGCAGCTGTGCGAC
>JAZJZG010000223.1:1287-2351 GCA_040389995.1 Pseudomonadota bacterium
ATTAGGTTTAGGTGACCCGCTGTCAATCTCTTCCGCACATGGTGAAGGTGTGAAAGATATCGTTGATTTAGCGCTTGAGAGCTTTCAGGTGGTTGATGACGAGCCTGAGCAAGACTATAGCGGAGATAGAGTTCCCAAAGTCGCCATTGTTGGCCGCCCTAACGTAGGTAAATCAACTTTGGTCAATGCGCTGCTTGGTCAAGAGCGGGTAATTGCGTTCGATGAACCGGGTACTACACGTGATTCTATTAGTATAGACTTAGAGAAGAACGGCAAACATTACACGTTGATTGACACAGCCGGCGTGCGCAAGCGTGGCCGTGTGTTAGAGGCGATTGAGAAATTCTCAGTCATCAAAACCATACAATCTATTGAAGAAGCCAATGTGGTGATTCTGGTGGTCGATGCGCAAGAGGGCATTACTGAGCAAGATGCACACGTAGCGGCTTATATATTAGAAGCAGGGCGTGCGTTAGTAGTCGCCATCAATAAATGGGATGGTTTAAAAGAAGAAGAGCGTGATTGGGTAAAACGTGAAATCGATCGCAAGCTTATGTTTCTGGATTTTGCCGAATTTCACTATATTTCAGCGCTGCGTAAAAAAGGTCTGCCGGAGTTACTCAGCTCAGTTGATATTGCTTTTAAAGCGGCGTTTGCCAAACTTGCTACCCCGCAACTCACACGTGTGCTGATAGATGCGTTACAGCAGCATCAGCCACCTATCAGCAAAGGTATACGGCCTAAGTTACGTTATGCCCACCAGGGCGGCAGTAATCCACCCATCGTGGTGATTCATGGTAATCATGTGGATGGGGTGAAAGATGCTTATACGCGCTTCTTAGAAAAAACGTTTCGCAGAACCTTTCAATTGTCTGGTACGCCATTACGTGTGCAATATAAACAAGGCAGTAATCCGTTTGCTGAAGATGAAGATAAACGTAAACCTGGTGAAGGTATCGTGAGTATGCGTCGTCGTAAAACTGCGCATCGTGCCGAGCTGAAAGCGAAAAAAACCGTTGAAGATAAAGACCGCAGCGCTAAAAAGCGTTAACAACCCCAATAAG
>JAZJZG010000223.1:2361-4269 GCA_040389995.1 Pseudomonadota bacterium
TGAATTCAATTGAATTCAAGGACTTTTTTCTTATTGGGAACTAAAAGTACCGATTAGTTTGCAGAGCGATTAGTTCGCAGAACTTGGATACAGGCTTTCCCAGAACTTCCACCATACGCGTTCATCGGATGGTACGCCTTTACGTAACATGGCGCTGTCAGGGTAGTTGGTTTTCAAGATGCGGAGCGTGTCATTTTTAAGGTCTTCTAAGTTCATCAAGTCATAAGCGCTAATCAAGATGACTAATGCTTCTTCAATGCCCGGTGATTGTGGGTAGTATTCCAGCACATATTTAGCCCGGTTAATCGCAGCAACATAAGCTTGGCGCTTCATATAATAACGTGCCACATCTAACTCATGGTCAGATAAGCTGTTTGCTAGATAGACCATCCGCTGCGTCGCATCTTTAGCGTAGCGGCTATTCGGATAACGGGTTACCAAGTCTTTGAATGTAACAAAGGAATCACGCAGTGAGCGTGGGTCACGGTCACTGATTTCCTGTTTAGTCAGTTTTTCAATAACACCGCGTTCATTAAACACCGCCAGGCCTTTTAAGTAATAGGCGTAATCAACGTTTGGATGATTAGGATGTAGTTTGATAAAGCGGTCTGCCGCCGCTACGCATAACACAGGCTCTTGTTTTTTATAATTGGCATAGGCGGTTTCAAGCTGGGCTTGCGCAGCGTAGCGGCCATGCGGGTAGCGAGATTCCAGCTTGCCAAAATAGACAATAGCTTTATCATAATCCCTATCGCGCATTTTGGCCTGGCCCTCTTCATAGATACGCTCAGCCGTCCAGCCTTTGGTATCATCAAGCTCAGTTGGAGCACCAAAAATCGCACAACCATTGAGTAACAGGGCAAACATTAAAACTAAGATATACTTCATGCCAAAATCCACTTTAAGAATTAGCGACAATTATAACCGATGACAGACGCAACTGAACAATCCCTTAGCAATGCACTTGCTCTTACCATTCCGCACGATTTAGGCGGCTTACGCTTAGATGTTGCGTTGCAACGCATGATGCCAGACCACTCCCGTTCACGCCTGCAAGCTTGGATAAAATCGGGGCTGGTGACTGTGAACGCACAAGTGAGCACTGCTAAAACTAAAGTCTGGGGTGGTGAGCAGGTCGTGGTGCAAGTACAGGCAAAACCTGAAAACCATGCATTTACTGCGGAAGATATTCCGCTCACCATAGTATTTGAAGATGAGCATATTTTAGTGGTTAACAAACCTGCAGGCATGGTGGTGCACCCTGCGGCCGGTAATTGGAGTGGTACGCTACTAAACGCCTTGCTGTTTCATGAGCCGAAGTTAAAGGATGTGCCGCGGGCTGGCATCGTGCATCGGCTGGATAAAGACACCAGTGGCTTGCTGGTGGTTGCAAAGACTTTGGCGGCGCAAACTAATTTGGTGCGCCAGTTACAAGCACGCACGGTAAAACGCGAATATCGTGCAATTGTTTGGGGGCAGATCTGGCGTAACGGCATGATTGACCAGCCGATTGGCCGTGACCCACGGTCGCGGACTAAAATGGCTATCAATCGCATGGGTAAGCCAGCTATCACGCGCTATGAGGTTTTAGAGCGTTTTTCAGTGCAGACTTATATGCGTTGTAATTTGGAAACTGGCCGCACGCATCAAATCCGTGTGCATATGCAGCACTTAAAAGCACCTATCGTCGGTGATCCGGTGTATGGCTTCCGTGGCATTGTCCCAATACGTGCGATGACGCAAACTTTACGTGACGCAGTGAGTCAATTCAATAGACAGGCCCTGCATGCCATTAAATTAGGCTTACTACATCCAGCCACAGATGAGTTTATGGAATGGCAAATTGAGCTGGCTGATGATATGAAAGCCTTGCTAGAAGCAATGCGCCATGAAGATCCGCGTAATGAC
>JAZJZG010000223.1:4279-9014 GCA_040389995.1 Pseudomonadota bacterium
GCAGGTCGGGCAGGTCCTGAGGCTTCTCGACGAGCAGCTCGTAGGTCCAGCCGGTGCCTTCGACAGAGGTGGCGGCGATGACCCAGATGCCGTCGTAGTCCACGAGGCGCATGAGGTTCTCGTTGAAGATAGCGAGGATGATTTTGAGTTGAGTATGGAACCTTATCTGTCAGACGAAGATTATGAAGACCAAGATGATTTTGGTGACGAGGATTTTGGCGATGAGGACGATATTGAAGACGATGGCGATTTGGAGCCAGAGGACGAATAGCCCGTATGAATCAAACTAATGCCAATCCTGTAGATTTCATCAGACCTAACTGGCCTGTGCCGTTGAATGTTCGGGCGCTGCAAACTACGCGATTGGGTGGCGTTAGTCGAGCGCCCTATGCCAGCCTGAACTTAGGTACACATGTGAACGATGATGGCATGGCTGTTGCGCATAATCGCCAATTGCTAAGCCCATATCTGCCAAGTGAGCCAGTTTGGGTGAATCAGGTACATGGTGTAGCCGTGATTGATGCGGCAAAAAGTGGTTGCCTGGAAAATGCTGATGCGTCGTTTACTACGCAAAAGAATGTGGTATGTGTGACCATGACCGCAGATTGTTTGCCAGTGCTGCTATGTGATGACGTGGGCACAGTGGTTGCAGCCGTGCATGCTGGCTGGCGTGGTTTGTGTGATGGTGTGGTCGAAGCGGCTATTCATAAAATGCCCGTGCAGCCCGGCCACATATTAGCCTGGCTAGGCCCAGCGATTGGCCCTGCTGCATTTGAAGTGGGTAGCGATGTGCGTGAAGCTTTTATGGCAGTCGATGCGCAGGCCAAGCAAGCCTTTAAGCCGCATGGTGACAAATGGCTATGCGATATGTATGCGCTGGCAAAACAACGTTTGCATAAAGTCGGCGTGACGCAGATTTATGGTGGCAGTATCAACGAAGATTTTTGTACCTATACTGACGAAGCGCGCTTCTTTTCCTTCAGACGCGACAACGTGACGGGACGCATGGCAAGCCTGGTCTGGCTGACAGATTAAGCCGCATCAGTTACTGATAGATCACGCTACGCATACTCAGCGTACCTAAATCAAAGGTATCCGTTAGAAAGCGCATGGTGTCATCCGCATGGCGCACCGCCGCAGTATACAACAAAGGTAAATAATGCTCGGCTGATGGCACAGCTAACCTGGCGGAGTTGCCGGCACGCGTAATATCTATCAGTGCAGCGTCGTCGCCAGCCTCTAGTGCTGTTTTGATGTAACGATCAAAGTCTAGCGCCCAGTCAGCAATGCCACCCTGCGGATTTAATCTTGATAAGTTATGCACGATATTGCCGCTGGCTATCATCATCACACCACGCTCGCGCAGGCTAGCGAGTTTGCGGGCTAATGCAAAGTGCGCAGCAAAGTCTAAATTAATATCCAGACTAAGCTGAAAAACCGGTACATCAGCTGCAGGGAATAGCGATTGCAATACACTCCATGCGCCATGATCCAGTCCCCATTCTAGGGTAGGCGTAATCGTGCCTGCGGCAAATAGTTCAGACACCATGCGGGCATGTCCTGGTGCGCCCGGGGCAGGATATTGCTGTGCGAATAATTCTTTAGGGAAGCCGCCAAAGTCATGAATGGTTTTTGGTTTTTCCGCCACGCAAACCTGCGTGCCATGCGTTTGCCAATGTGCAGAAACACATAAAACAGCGGATGGCCTAGGCAATGTTTTGCCTAACTGTAACCAAGCCTGTCGATATGGGTTATCGGTAATCGCATTCATAGGATTGCCGTGACCAATAAACATGGCGGGTAAGCGTGCTGGATTAGTATTTTTTGCTGGTAATTTGGAGGCCATATTTTTTATATAGGGGCTGCATGTGTATTTAACAAGTTATATAAAGTACGAGTATGTGTTATAGCTCGTTTATAATGCACGCTTTGTTGCAATTAGTTTAGGTTGTTTTAATGCAGTTGTTGAAAAATCATGTTAAATAACGCAGTAGTCATATCATCATTCTCTACACTGACCTGGATCGTTTTATCCAGCTTGTTAGGTGGGGTGCTGAGTGTGCTGAGCGCGGCTTTCTTTGCCCTCAATACTAAAAAGTCATGGGTACCATTACTTATCAGCTACGCTATTGGTGCAATGCTAGGTGCGGTATTCTTAGAGATATTGCCAGAAGCCTTCAAGCAGGCGACCAGCCCGGATATAGCGGCTATGACCATTTTATTTGGTTTACTGCTATTTTTTATTTTAGAGAAATTAGTCCTGTGGCGGCATTGCCATGGTGACCATTGTGAGGCGCATGCGATACATACAGAGCAAGAGTGCCCTGAGCATGTAGTCAGCGGCTCAGCTGAGGCCGGGATAAAGTTTACCGCGGTGTTGAATAAAACGCCGGCTATATCTGCCAAAATTAAGCCATCTCACAGCCATCATGACCACGGCCATGATGGTGGTCGTAGCGGCATGATGATTATGATAGGCGATACTTTTCATAATTTCGTGGATGGTATTTTAATTGCTGCTGCATTTATGGTGGATATTCAAGTGGGTCTGGTAACGGCGATGGCGATTATTGCCCATGAGATTCCACAAGAAGTTGGTGACTTTTTGATTTTACTGCATTCAGGCTATAGTAAGAAACAAGCGCTGCTGTTTAATTTAGGTTCAAGTCTTGCGACGGCTGTGGGCGGTGTGCTGGCGTATTATGCCTTGCAAACCCTGCAAAACTGGGTGCCATTTATACTCGGCATTGCTGCATCCAGCATGCTTTATGTGGCAGTTGCGGATTTGATTCCGGGCTTGCATAAACGTACAGAACTTAGCGCGACTATCAGTCAAATATTACTGATCGGTCTTGGCATTAGCAGTATCTGGCTGACTAAGCTCATTTTGGGATAGATGGTTTTGGCTTGAATTGGATGTAATTAGCTCAGGTTCAATTAAGTCTGCTTTATTTTGCGCTTGCAGCTTTTTAAACTTGCGGTGATTTACCCCCAAGATCCATAATAAGATGGCGCAGGGAATAAGGCCGTAAAATAAAAAAGTCAATATGCCGGAAACAAGGTTTTTTTCTGTGGCTGCCATTAGCACCACTACGTAAAGCCAAGCAATTACAATGATATACATATAATTTAAAGAGTAATCTATGAGTAAAACAGTTTCAATATCACCATCAAGAAATTCACCTAAAGTAGGTTTTGTCTCGCTGGGCTGTCCTAAAGCAGGTTCAGACGCAGAGCGTATTCTCACCCAATTACGCTCAGAAGGCTACGAGATTTCAGGCAGTTATGATGATGCGGATTTAGTGGTAGTGAATACCTGCGGTTTTATTGATAGCGCGGTGGAAGAGTCACTGGATGCCATAGGTGAAGCAATCAAGAAAAATGGCAAGGTGATTGTTACTGGTTGCCTAGGCGCAAAAAAAGGTGTGGTGGAAGCGGCACATCCGAGCGTACTGGCGGTGACAGGCCCACATGCATTAGAAGAAGTGATGACGGCTGTACATGCCAACTTACCTAAGCTGCATGAGCCATTTATTGATCTCGTACCACCACAGGGCATCCGTTTAACACCTAGCCACTACGCGTACCTTAAAATTTCAGAAGGCTGTAATCATCGCTGTAGTTTCTGCATCATCCCAAGTATGCGTGGTGATTTGGTGAGTCGCCCAATCGGTGAAGTGTTGAACGAAGCGGAGAATTTAGTCAACGCAGGGGTTTCTGAGATTTTGGTCATCTCGCAAGATACCAGCGCTTATGGCGTAGACGTGAAGTACCGTCCTGGTTTCTGGAATGGTCGTCCGGTAAAGACTCGTATGACCGAGTTGTGTCAAAGTTTAAGTGAGCTAGGCGTATGGACGCGCCTGCACTATGTATATCCGTATCCGCACGTGGACGAAGTGATACCACTCATGGCCGATGGCTTGATCTTGCCATATCTGGATGTGCCATTCCAGCATGCCAGTCCACGCATTTTAAAAGCCATGAAGCGTCCAGCGCATGCTGAAAATAACCTGGCACGCATCAAAGCTTGGCGCGAAATCTGCCCGGATATTACGGTGCGAAGCACCTTTATTGCCGGTTTTCCGGGGGAAACAGAAGAGGACTTCCAGATGCTGCTTGATTTCCTGGAAGAAGCACAGCTAGATAGAGTGGGTTGTTTTGCTTATTCAGCGGTTGATGGTGCAAAAGCCAATGAGTTGCCAAACGCCGTGCCGGAAGAGCTGAAAAAGGAACGCCTCAGCCGATTCATGGAAGTACAAGAGCGTATTAGTGCAGCAAAACTGCAAGCTAAGGTCGGTACGATGCAAACCGTATTGGTAGACGAGCTTAATGCGTTGGATGACGGCAGTTTTGAAGCGATTGGGCGTACAAAAGCTGATGCGCCTGAGATTGATGGTGTGGTATACCTTGAAGATGCAGAAGGACTAACGCCTGGTGACTTTGTTGAGGTTGAGATTTATAGTGCGGATGGGCATGACCTATGGGGTGGGCCACCGAGGGACTAAGACGTTATTCCTGTACGTTGCCTGATTGGATTGATTAAGCGACCTACAAAAGACTAATTAAATAAATCGGGTAATATCGGTGCCGGCCGTTGACTGTCGGCACGGTCTTCTAAAAAATCAAAGGTGAGTGGGCAGCGCGTCGGCTTACGTGCTGCTTTACGGCGTTTGGGTGTGGCCGCAGCTAAATCTATGTAAGGGGTTTGGCTGATGCGTATATAGCCAGAAGCGGC
>JAZJZG010000224.1:0-28532 GCA_040389995.1 Pseudomonadota bacterium
ACTGGCACTTGCCTGCCTTACGGATGGCAGCTTATCCCCACGGCACAGCACCCCTTCTTGAATTGATTGGGCAATAGCGTTAGCAAGCTGTTCGTAAAGTTTCATTAATACTATTTAGAAATGTAGTTTTAGGCGTTAAATTTCAATCAGATAATAGCTTAATAAGATCCAACTTAAACTAAAGTTTAATTAAGTTAGATGATAATTCAATAGTGTATCAATTACTCCCCAGATTATCTGGTTTGCGGCTTGCTTTTAAGCTCAATAATATGCTGATACCTAGCACTGAAACCACCACGCCAAGTGATACTGCGACCGGAATCTTTAGAAAATCCACTATCAGCATTTTTGTACCTACAAAAATTAATACCACCGCCAAGCCATATTTAAGCAAATGAAATCGATCTGCCATATCTGCCAGCAAAAAGTACAATGCGCGCAAACCAAGAATGGCAAAGATGTTGGAAGTAAAGACGATAAATGGGTCGCTAGTCACAGCAAAAATAGCCGGGATACTATCCATCGCAAATACCACGTCTGATATCTCAATTAACACCAGCACCAGGAACATCGGCGTGAACCAGCGTACACCCTGCTTAGCAATCCAGAACTTATCACCATGATAACCATCGGTAATGCGCACATGGCTGCGTAACCAACGTAATAGTGAGTTTTGAGATAAATCAGACTCACTATCAGCAAATGCGAACATCTTAATGCCTGAAATTAGCAAGAATGCGCCAAACAGATAGAGCACCCAATGGAACTGCGCAATCAGCCAAGCGCCTAGCAGCACCATCAAAGCGCGCAAAATAATCGCACCCAGCACGCCGTAGACCAGTATCCTCTTCTGAAATTCCAGAGGTACGGCAAAATAGCTGAAAATCATGACGAAGACAAAAACATTATCTATAGCCAAGGTTTTTTCTAACAAATAACCGGTGAGATATTCCATTGCCTTGCTATCAGCCACTTCGCGACCAGCGGTATGATCAAGCCAGCCCCAAAGAACTGCACCAAACAGTAGCGCTAAACTAAACCATACCAATGACCAGACCAGTGCTTCTTTTACACCGACCTTATGTGCGCCTTTATGAGCCAATGCAACCATATCTATAGCTAACATGGCTACTATAAACACGCCAAAACCTAACCACATCCACCATGTACCTATTGTTTGTAATTCAAACATCAGTTTTCATTCCTTAATTTGCCCATTGCTATATTGTTTAATCCAGATTTAATCAGCCGCTACTTCTACTACCAAATGTGCTGTGCAATGTCAGCATGATTGGGCTTGCAGTGATAATGATTTTTAGGTACTGCTACGAAGTGCCGCAATGCGCTCATCCAAGCTAGGGTGCGTTGTGAATAGCTTTTTAAAACCGTTTGCGCCCCCACCTGCTATACCAGAGGCGACCATTTGTTTAGGTAATGCTGAAGGCTCATGCTCGGCTTGCAAGCGCTCTAATGCCGCGATCATTTTCTTTGCACTGGATAATTTTGCGGCACCAGCATCTGCGCGAAACTCACGCTGACGTGAGAACCACATGACGATGATAGAAGCCAATATACCCAAGACCAATTCGGCAATAATCATGGTGACGAAGAACGCCGGGCCTGTGCCTTTTTCAGTTTTGAAAATAACTTTATCAACAGCATAACCAATCACCCGCGACAAGAACATCACAAAGGTATTCACAACACCTTGAATCAGGGTTAAGGTCACCATGTCGCCATTGGAAATGTGTGATACTTCGTGGGCTAGCACTGCTTCGGCTTCATCCCTACTCATTTTGTTGAGCAAGCCAGTTGAAACTGCTACCAGTGAGCTGTTTTTAGTCATACCGGTAGCAAATGCATTGACTTCTGGTGAATCAAATACCGCCACTTCCGGCATTTTAATACCTACCATATCCGCTTGAATTCGCACGGTTTTTAATAGCCAGATTTCTGTCGGCGTTTGTGGATTTTCAATGACTACGGCACCAGACATGCGCTTTGCAGACCACTTTGACATCGCCAGTGAGATAAAAGCACCACCAAAACCCATGATGGCTGTAAAGGCAAGTAAATTACCTAAATCCAGCCCATTAGCGTTGAGATATGGCTGTACGCCTAATATGCGCATAGTGACAGAAAGCACCAGCATAATGGCAAGATTGGTAGCTAAAAAATAAATAATACGTTTCATTTTAAAATCCATAAAAATCAAATATTGAGCTTTGGGCACCAGCCTCGTCTAACTCGACCCGAAACTGGTTTAATGCGACTTCAGTTAAATCCTACGTATCATAGGTGAATTCACACATCGTAAAAATAAAGAATATACTGATAGAATATTCGTAAAAAACTGATGGTCTAACACCTATGCTTAATTACAAACAACTGCATTATTTCTGGCAAGTCGCGCGTGCAGGCAGTATCGCCCGCGCCAGCGAGCTACTTGAACTCACGCCACAAACACTAAGTGGGCAAATCGGGATACTGGAAGCATCTTTAGACGCAACGCTGTTTCGCCGCGTTGGGCGTGGTCTTGAGCTTACCGAAACAGGCCAATTGGCTTTGTCTTACGCAGACGAAATATTCGAGATTGGCACTGAGATGGAGCAAGCTTTAAGCGACAGAACATTGAAGCGCTTAACGTCTTTCCGGGTAGGGATTGCCGACGTGATGCCAAAATCTATCGTTTATAAGTTATTAGCCCCCGCTATGACCTTGGATGCACCGATCAAGATTGTATGCAAAGAAGGTAAGTTAGACCGGCTATTGGCGGATTTGACGATACATCGTTTAGATTTGGTGCTGTCTGATCAGCCGATGCCAGCAGATATCAAGGGCTACGGCCATAAGCTCGTTGAATGCGGCATAAGTTTTTTTGCGACGAGTAAATTAGCAGAACTGTATAGGCAGAACTTCCCTAACAGCCTCAACCATGCACCGCTACTGGTATCAAGTATTGAGACCAGCATGCGCAAAAAACTTACGCAGTGGCTGGATACAAAGCATTTGCGGCCGATTTTAGTGGGCGAGTTTGACGATAGCGCCTTGATGAACGCGTTTGGACAGGCGGGAGTTGGTATATTTACTGCACCATCTATGATTGATGAGGAAGTACAACTGCAATATGGGGTAGTAAAAATTGGCGAAATAGACGAACTTGTAGAAAGGTTTTATGCCATTTCTGCTGAAAGAAAGGCTAGTCACCCTGCGGTCATTGCCATCAATGCCGCTGTTATTAAGTAGCCACTGTTTTAAAGCCAATATCTGCATCTAGAGTTAGATTTACTATCACTAAATTAATTGACTAGCCAAACCATGTTCAGCCCAGCCAGCCAAATCTCGTCTAGCTACTGCTAATGCTCTGTTGCAGCTTATAGTGACAACCTTCTCCATGCATAATTAAGAGAATACTTTATCGAGGTATTCCTGGATTGGAATTGATTTAAAACCGGATTTACTTACGCCACAATCAGGGCATACCCAGTAGTCCGGCACTTTCGCCCAATCTGTCCCGGGCGCAATCTTCTTATCTGGACAACCATTCACTTCGTCATATATCAAGCCACAACCTTCACACTGCCAAACTTCCATTATTTCTTCGCGCCTATAATATCAATTGATATTATCTAATTATTTTAAAACCATTAAAAATGAAACTTAACTCTAATTAATATTTAAATATTTAATATATAAAACACTAGACTAAATATCTACATGTCTTTAAATCCTAAATTCCAGCCTATTAACTAGACCTAAGATTATAGATCACCCACCAATAACACACTTAAAACATATATATATTGCAAATATATTTTTATCGCATTAAAATCAATCCACATTAACCAATACGGAGATAAATATATGATAAATTATGCCTTGATAGTATTTGCCATTGCCGCTGTAGGAGGGCTATTACTCGCTTATAACGTCTTGGGAGGCAAGCTGGCACCATGGCCTTTATCTATAACACATGCGTTATTAGGCGCGCTTGGACTTGTGCTTTTAGCATCAGCGGTATATTCAGGCCATGGTACTAGCAGAGTTACTGTAGCACTTGCCATATTAGTCATCACTGCGGTTGGCGGGTTTTACCTTGCCTCCAAGCATTTAGTAAAACAAATACCGCCGAAAGCTATCGTATTTATTCATGCTGGTGCGGCAATCGCTGGTTTTCTGACATTAGTCACAGTTGTATTTGGCAAGTAAAACATGCGCCATCCCGTACATCCAGCAGTAGTTCACTTTCCGATTGCCTGCTGGACGTTAGCCACGATTGGTGATGTCGCTAGCTTATGGCTAGGCAAGCCAGCGTGGTGGTGGGCGGGAGTGTCATTAGCGCTAGGCACCACGATTGCTATATTCGCCATGATTACAGGGATGATTGAGATATTAAGAATTGCAAACCAAAAGCAGCGACTTAAAGTAGCTGAAAGACATATGCAGCTTATCTTATTGGCCTGGACAGTTTATGCAACTAGCTTATTCATGCGCTTAGATGGTTTCAGGCTTACAGAACCTGGAATTATTGAGATAGGCTTAAGCTGCTTAGGTTTTGTAATTTTATCTATAGCATCCTGGTTTGGGGCGCAATTGGTCTACAAATACGGGGTCGGCTTAAGTGACTCTTAACAGGTTAATTGTTAATATAAAACAATAGCTTGAAATAAAAATACAGTATAAACATTTAACACGTTTAATTTTTAAAACCCAAGGCACGAACCTAAACAGGTGATTACACATATAATGACCACGTAATAGTCAGGCGCTTACAAATATTCCTTGGTCAGCATCGCCAAGCAGCTTAAGTAAATCAGCCCCTTTGAGCGACAAAGCAAACCCTAAAACACCGCTTCCAATCACTACGGTTTCATAGTCTTTCACACTATTATCGACCAAAACTTTAATGTCCTTTGGCAGCGCAATAGGTGGAACGGCACCCACGATATATCCTGTGGCTAGTGGCACTTCATCAAACTCTGCCATACGACACTTACGCTCATTTAAATGTTTACGTAGCACGCCCCAGTCTGCACGACCGCCACCCGCAACGGCTAATAAAACAAACTTGTCTGAGGCTGTTTTAAACAACACGCTTCTTACCACAGATTGTGGTTCTAGCCCTTGTTTTAAAAGCAGTTCCTCCAGATTTCTAACTGGTTTTTTATCCTCGGTTAATGGAATCTCTATCACATCATAAGCAATGCCTGCATGTTGTAACAGTTCAGTGACTGGAGAGGTAATGGATATACTCATAATCAACTATATGTAAGTTAATGCAACTATAATAGGTCTAGCCCAAATCTAGCATCATCTACTTGATTTGGTCGATAATCGACCTAAAACTGTTATTCGCCAGCACTAAAACACCTCCAAAATTTTACCTTGCCTCTTTATTGCTGGCCAATACAGTAGCTGTATTTTCATCATCCTTGGATGATAGAGCGCGGTATGTTTGCAAATCGCTCTTGTCCATATTCGGCCGCATAATCTGCGTATTTTCAACTGAATAAGAATTGGCATTTAATTGGATAGCGGTGCCTAATCCGGCATAGAGATAATGATTACCAAAGGCTTTCTTGAATGCAGCAAAAGCTGGCTCTCCAGTACAGTGACTTGGAGCCACGAAATCTACTTGGAAAGTATCATGCAGCATACTGACTATGTGCTCGATTTCGGCATCTGCGGCTACAACCAAATGAAACCCTCCCGTTACCATCCTGATGTGTTTGTTAATTATGGTAGCCGTACTTACAATTTTATCCAGGCCGGGATGAGAGCAGCCGACTACAAGCACGAGACCTTCAGGAGTATCAATGGCCAGTGATAACTCTCTTAATTCCATTGTTGTCGGTTTATCTGAAATCTGGAATATCAAATGAATCCCAGGTGCAATCTCAGTTGTTTTCTCTATCAACTCAAAGTTAGCATTAGGCCATGCCGTGCCAAATTTCATAATTTCTGGCGGCTTACCATCGTAATAGCGTTGCTCTGGCGTTAGAGAGGTGTCTTTTCGATAAAAAGTACTGGGTAGCGAAAACCCATACACACCAAAGTTTTCCTTGGGTGCGTATATCTTTACTTTGGGGTTAACGCTCAGCAGATAGCTTAAGCCGCCCATATGATCACTATGACGGTGTGACATGACGACGAAATCAAGCTTTGACAGATCAATGCCCAATATCTTGACGTTATGTGCCAGAGTATCCGGATTGTCTCCAGTATCGAACAGAATACGTTTTCCCCCGTACTCAATGAGTGCCGCATAGCCCCAATCTTTTTGTAAGGCTGGATTTTTACTAAAGGCATCGTATAGCACTGTAATCTGGGCTTTAGGAGGGTTAGTCACTGTTACTGTAGGCGTCCCACACCCAGCAATTAAAACCGAGAAAAAGACAGCCAGTATAATGCACAGCCTGGTTTTCAAAAGGTTTATCATGTCATTTCCTTAGAGCCAAAATTCCTTGATATATAGTGCTATATGAGGTTATGGGTAAGCTTGCTAATCATCAAAAGATTAAGTATGTTTAGTTTATACCTATACATATATTGCTTGTTAACTTTATACCCGCATGCTGATAGCTAAAATCATGTAATAAATATCCTTTAAAATCAGCCGGCTAGCCAAGAGCGCCAGAACCCTTCTTGCAGTCTACGGAAAGTTAGTTTCATACTAGGAAAATTTACATGCATTCGAATATCGTCGAACGTGACCGGCCCACTACATAAGCGAGTGCTTTGATGCAATAATATCTCATGACTTCTGTGTATAACCCAACTTCTACTTTACTCGCTTCGAATGGAAGCGAGATTTCTTCATGGCTTGAGTCTTCAGCAAAGCGTTTTTCGCCAACCGAACTCGAGTTGATTCGCCAGGCCTGCGACTTGGCTGCCCCGCTCTACTCCGGTCACGCCGAACTGACGGGCGTGTCACTGTTGCAGCATGCACTGGGCACGGCAACCATACTCATCGATATGAATATGGATGTAGAAACAATCACAGCCACTATATTGCATGCTGTACCGGGGTATCTGGACGACTGGCGGGTAATTCTGGAAACGCGTTTCGGTAACAATGTGGCTGATTTGGTCGAAGGCATTTTACGCATGGAGCAAATCCAGGCCTTTAGCGAATTCGAAGGTATGCACGAGTCAGAGCGAAAAAGTGGCGACCAGGCACAGCAGATAGAAAGCCTGCGCAAAATGCTGCTGGCCATGGTGCAAGACATCCGCGTGGTACTAATCAAGTTAGCTGAGCGCACACAAACCTTGCGCAACTTGTCAGGTGCCAGCGCTAATCAGCAGAGGCAGATTGCACAGGAAAGTCAGGGAATCTTTGCGCCATTGGCCAACCGTCTCGGCGTGTGGCAGATCAAATGGGAGTTGGAAGACCTTTCACTGCGTTACCTGGAGCCGCAGCTCTATAAAGAAGTTGCCAAGCTGCTGGACGAGCGCCGTGTTGATCGTGAGCAATACATCGTTGATGTCGTGGCCCAGCTAAAACAAGAGTTAAGCCAAGCCGGTATCAAGGGGGAAGTCAGTGGGCGCCCCAAACACATTTACAGCATCATCAAGAAGATGAAGAGCAAGAACCTGGATTTTAGCGAACTCTATGATGTGCGTGCGGTGCGGATTTTGGTTGATGACATCAAGGATTGTTACGCGACACTTGGACTGATCCACAATCTGTGGCAACCCATCCCTGGTGAGTTCGATGACTACATCGCGCGTGCCAAGAGCAATAACTACCGTTCGCTGCACACCGCCGTTAGTGGGCCGCGTGATTTGGCACTGGAAGTGCAGATTCGCACTTTCGAGATGCATCATCATTCAGAACTAGGAGTCGCGGCGCACTGGCGCTACAAAGAAGGTGGGAAATCTGACGCTAAATTTGACGAGAAAGTCGCCTGGTTGCGCCAGATACTGGCATGGAAGGATGAAGTCTCTGTCAGCGGCGACCTGCTGGAACAATTCAAAAGTGAGCTGTTCCAGGACAAAGTCTATGTGCTTACGCCGCAAGGCAAAGTGATTGATTTGCCCAAAGGCGCCACCCCGATTGACTTTGCCTACGCGCTGCATACTGACCTGGGGCATCGCACACGCGGCGCCAAGGTGAATGGTAATATCGTGCCGCTCAACTCCAAGCTGCAAAATGGCCAGCGAGTGGAAATCCTGACTTCAAAACTTGGCTCGCCCAGCCGTGACTGGCTAAACGCCGGACTTGGTTTTCTGCAAAGCCCAGGCGCACGTGCCAAGGTCAGGTACTGGTTTAAATATCAAAACTTTGAGGAAAATGTTACGCAGGGCCGGGCGAAACTAGATCGTGAACTGCACCGTGCTGGCGTAGGCACCATCAATCAGGAAAAAATCGCACAGAAACTGCATTTCCAGAAACTTGAAGATTTCTTGGCCGCCATTGGCCGCGGAGATGTTAGCGAGTATCAAATCGCACTCGCTATTCAAGAAGAAACAGCGCCAAAGCCGATAGCTACTCCCCCACTCATCCCCAGACGCACTACTGCACTACAGTCTCAGACCGGAATCATGATTGAAGGTATAGGTAATCTACAAACCAACACTGCTAAGTGCTGCAAACCCATGCCAGAGGATGTGATTATCGGCTATCTCACACGCGACCACGGGGTAACTATCCATCGCAAAGCTTGTAGCTTCATCACACGATTACCAGAGGAACGGCGCAATCGCCTGCTCAGCGCCCAGTGGGGCAAGCACCAAAACGTCAGTGCGGATATTGATATCGAAGTAGAAGCACACGACCGCCAAGGCCTGTTACGCGACATCAGTGACCTGTTTGTGCGGGAAAAGGTCAACGCCACCAAGGCTAATACTATGAGTAGGAACAATCTGGCACTGATGCAGTTTTCAATTGAAATTTCAGGTCTGGAACAACTCAGCCGCCTATTAGCACTAATCCAGCAGTTGCCGAGCGTGATTGTGGCGCGGCGGCGAGTTTAACGACTCTATCTGTTATTTTTAGTTAAGTTCAGGTCTAGCTCAGTTAAATAATGCCTGCACCTAATTAACTATCACTATATTAGCTATTGCTATTTTAGATAAGAACGCAAAACGCTTAGTACCTGCTCCAAATCCTGTTGACGCTGCTCTGGAGCTACCACATCTGGCCCTAGATGTTCTCTGATGTGCTTTTCCAGCACCTCTGCCATTAAACCATTCACCGCGCCGCGTATAGAAGCGATTTGCTGCAGTATGGCAGCACAGTCAACATCGTCGTTTAACGCTTTTTCCATAGCTTCAGCCTGCCCTTTAATACGGCGTATACGCGTCAATATCTGCTTTTTATCATGCACTAAATGCGCCATATTAAATCCCTGCTTATTTTATTAGAACGTATACTGGGGTATACTATATTTAAAATATACTCTAACACCAATTATGACACAATCAATTACCCTGGACAGTCTTAAACACTCGCATAAATTCGATGATGGTAATCCGCTGGCCGAGAAAAATACGCTACGTGTCGCTATCCTCACTGCCGTCATGATGGTGGTCGAGATTGCCGGCGGTTGGCATTACAACTCTATGGCGTTGCTTGCGGATGGCTGGCATATGAGCTCTCATACCGTCGCACTAGGGTTATCTGTGCTAGCGTATTTTTGTGCTAGAAAATATGCACATGACCCACGCTTTTCTTTTGGTACCTGGAAAATAGAAGTATTAGGTGGCTATACCAGTGCAATTTTTCTAGTGATGGTAGCAGGATTAATGATTTTTCAGTCCATAGAAAGATTAATTGCACCTAGCCCCATTCATTATAATCAAGCGATTGGCATTGCCATCGTTGGCCTGCTAGTGAATTTAGCCTCAGCGTGGCTACTTAAAGATGGTCACCATCATCATGACCACGGACACAGCCACGAGCATGGGCAACACGGCCATCATGACTTAAATTTACGTTCAGCTTATATCCACGTGATTGCAGACGCCGCCACTTCGGTATTAGCTATCATTGCATTATTTGGCGGCAAGCTCTGGGGCGCAAGTTGGTTAGATCCAGTAATGGGTTTGGTAGGCGCTGCCATGGTTTCTATATGGGCCTATGGCTTGCTACGCGATACCGGGCGTGTTTTATTAGATGCTGAAATGACCGCCCCTGTCGTGGAAGAAATTCGTGACGTGATTGCTGAGTCGCCAATATCAGCTCAAATCAGTGACTTGCATGTCTGGCGAGTTGGGCAAGGGAAATATGCCTGCATACTGAGTCTAGTGACAGACAATAAAGTATCGCCAGAGTATTTCAAGAATCAGCTACGTATTCACGAAGAGCTGGTGCATATCTCCATTGAGATTAATCAGGTTTTATAATGCCTCTCAAACCTTATTCTGCGCCAAATTATCCAATATCGGGCAATCAGGCCGTGTATCACCATGGCAGCAATTCACTAAGCGTGTCAGCTCCAATTTCATGGCATGCAATTCATGTATTTTCAGGTTAAGCATTTCAATATGTTCCATTGCCATCGACTTCACTTGACTACTCGAACGTGCTTGATCACTCCACAAACTCAGCAAGTTGCCAATCTGTTTTACAGAAAAACCAAGATCACGTGCATGCCTGATAAACCGTAAGGTATGCACATTTTTATCGTTATAGGTACGGTAGCCGGCAAGTGTTCTGGAAGCTTTTGGAATTAAGCCAACATCCTCATAATGCCGAATCATTTTTGCCGAGATGCCTGAAGCGTTTGCCGCCTCGCCAATATTGTATAAGTCGCTTTGCATTTACACCTCCTTAGCTTCTATTTTGGCGTGATGGCCGCCAATTACGCAATGTCAGTGCATTGGTAACAACGCTCACAGAACTTAGCGCCATCGCTGCCCCTGCTATCACCGGGCTTAGTAAACCAAATGCGGCTAACGGTATGCCCACTAAGTTATATATAAACGCCCAGAATAGATTTTGTTTGATTTTTCTATAAGTCCGGCGAGAAATATCAATGGTATCTGCAACCAGGCTTGGGTCTGAACGCATCAAGGTAATATCTGCAGTATGCATCGCCACATCCGTGCCAGTCGACATGGCAAAACTTACACTTGCTGCCGCAAGTGCGGGCGCATCGTTAATACCATCTCCTACCATGGCAACCACTTCATCTTCACTGCATAAAGCCGCAATAGTGCTGGCCTTGGCTTCCGGTGTTTGCTCAGCTAATACCTTGTCTATACCAAGTGCCTGTGCAACCCGCTCGCCACTGACATTATTATCTCCCGTGAGTAGCAGCGTTTGAATATTCTTATTGCGTAAGCTGGCTATAGCCGCATAGGACGCCGCCTTGATCTCGTCACCAAATACCAGCATACCGAGTAAAGTTGGTTGCCTAGCATCATCACTGACGGCTACCCACGAAATAGTCTGCCCGCTGTTCTGAACTTGCAACGCCAGAACATTTAATGCCGCCATAGCAACACCAAGCTGCAGCATCCAGCGCTGACTACCTACATAAACGATTTTATTGCCGACTTGTCCTTGCAGGCCACGACCCGCAAAATCCTGCACTGCAGTCGCTAAGGCTGGTGTTTTACCTAATGATATAAGACGGTCAACAACCGCTTTGGCGAGTGGATGCAAGCTGTTCTGCTCTATACTTGCAGCGAGCTCCAGCAAAATCTGGTCTTGGCCATCCACGGCCTTTAAAGCTAACAGTACCGGTTTGCCCTCAGTCAAAGTTCCCGTTTTATCAAATACTACCTGGCTGATGTTATGTGCAAGCTCCAAAGCATTGGCATCCTTGATGAGAATGCCATGCCGTGCTGCCACACCAGTGCC
This sequence comes from Pseudomonadota bacterium, assembly GCA_040389995.1. Classification (GTDB taxonomy): domain Bacteria; phylum Pseudomonadota; class Gammaproteobacteria; order Burkholderiales; family Methylophilaceae; genus Methylotenera. The sequence continues at coordinate 11,810 of JAZJZG010000224.1, forward strand.
AGCCATAATTGCTGTGGGCGTAGCCAAGCCCAGCGCACACGGACAGGCAATCACCAGCACAGCAACCGCATTCAGAATTGCCTGCTGCCAGCTCCCTGTGATGAGGCCCCAGGCCAGTAAGGTTATCAGGGCAATCACAATGACAACTGGCACAAATATAGCGCTTACTTTGTCTACCAGACGCTGAATTTCAGGTTTAGCCGTTTGCGCATCCTCGACTAAACGGATGATTCGCGATAATGTGGTTTCGGCACCTATGGCAATCGTTTTGACCAAAAGTAGCCCGTCAATATTGACCGCACCGCCAATTACCCGACTGCCGACCGTTTTATTAATAGGTTCGCTTTCACCGGTCATCAGTGATTCATCAACATGGCTATTGCCATCGATAATAATGGCATCCACTGGAATGCGCTCACCTGGGCGGATAATCACTACATCATCAATGACTACCTGAGAAAGTGGAATCTCTAGTTTTATGCCCTGGCGTTTTACTAGCGCCGTCTCAGGTCGCAATTGTTGTAAAGCACGTATCGCTGCCGTTGTTTGGCGTTTAGCACGTTTTTCCAGCCATTTGCCGAGCAATACCAGCGTGATAACGACACTAGAAGCTTCAAAATAAAGATGCTGATGTCCTTGCAGCAGCATATAAACCGATAGCGCATAAGCTGCTGTCGTGCCAATAGCTACCAGCAAGTCCATATTGCCAGATTTGTTGAGCAGCGCTTTCCATGCAGATTTATAAAATCCTGCACCCAGATAAAACTGCACCGGTGTCGCAAGTATCCATTGCAGCATGACCGGTAGATTCCAATGAATACCAACCAGATTTAGCAGCATTGGCACAATTAATGGCAAACTCAAAATAACGGCAATGATAATTTTTCGACCCATAGTTGAGTCTTCAACCGGGTAAGTGTGCTCCTGTGCTTGCGAAATAACCTTAGCACCGTAACCGGCATCAATCACCGCTTGTGCAATGCTGTCATGCGGGATGTCAGTTCTTAATTCCACATGCGCTCGCTCGGTAGCAAGATTAACGCTTGCCGACTCAACGGCAGGAATTTTGCGTAAAACGTTTTCAACGGTAGCCACACAAGAGGCACAATTCATACCGCTAATGGCAATATCGACAGAATGGCTGGCAGATGACATATATTCCCTCACGTTTCAAAAATTATTAGTCATCATAAAGATTCCCACTATGGGAAGGTCAAGCGCAACATTGAATTAATTTTTTCAACGGCCATATGTGAACAGATAAGGCCTACAGATGCACCTGAAAGCTAGTCCCATGCGGTTTTAAGGTTGAGACACTAACGCTCCAGCCTTGATGTTTACATATACGCTCAACCAGCGACAATCCTAAACCTAGCCCTTCTCCAGTGCTATTTGAACCGCGCTTGAATGGATGAAAAATGGAAGCCTGATCATCTACGGGAATACCAGGCCCAGTGTCTTCCACACGGAATGTGCCGTGGCCAATAATCAAGCGTACAGATCCATCACTGGTGTAATTGATCGCGTTGCGCAACAGGTTCGATACCACAGCCCGCAGATAAGCATCAGCATATAAGATGGAGCTATCTGCCTCAGAGACCAATTTAAGGCTTAGGTTTTTTTTGGCAGCCTCACTTTGCAAATAGATTATTTGTTCCTGTGCAACGTCAGCCAAGGTTAATCTACCCTTTACTTGATCCTGTTGCTGCTCTGATCTTGCCAGTAAAAGAAATGTATCCACTATAGATTGCATCTCCTGGGTAGCGCTCATGATTCTCTGCAAGTGCTTGGCTGGCTGTACATCAAGCTGCGTAGTCTCTCTGATCAGTTCAGCTGAAGAGCTGATGACCATCAACGGCGTTCTTAACTCGTGACTTACATCACTGGTAAACAATCTTTCACGCTGCAAGGTCTGATATAAAGCGGATATCGCCTCATCGAACGCATGCGCTAACTGGCCAACTTCATCATTGGCAAATTCAGGAGCAAGGCTTGCATGCGGCTTATCTGGGTCATGAATCTTACCGCGCACCAGTGCTGCGAGCTTGATGACCGGCTTGATCACCCGCTTGGAAAGTATCCACCCCAATGCAAAGGCAAGGATTAAACTTACGGCATAGCTGGCTAAAACCACTTCATACAGCCGCCGTTCACGGCTTTCCAGAATATCCTGATTTTCAGCCAGTATGAATTTCTGGCCATTGACTTGACGCACCAATACATGCCACGCCTGATGTTCACCTACTACCTCATGATAGCCTAGGCCTAATCTTCTAAATTCGGCGGGAATATCCTCAGGCTTACGCTGTGAATCAAATAGATATACGCCCTTTTTCACTATAAAATCTGAGCGACTAGAGAATCCAGCGGAAAGATAGAGATCCATATTTTCTTCCAGCTCACGCGTCATGAACTGCTGCTCTATGCGATGCACGACTACTATCAAACCGGCGGTGAACATACCCCCGACAACCAAGGTCATGATAAAAAATGCCGCAATAATACGCGCGGTGAGGCTTTGTTTCTTAGACATCACTATCTACCAAGCGATAGCCGATACCATGCACTGTGTGTAAAAGCGGCTTTGAAAAAGGCTTGTCTATGATCTGCCGCAATTGGTGCACATGACTCCTGAGGCTATCGCTATCTGGTACGTCTTCACCCCACAGCGCACGCTCAATTAATTCCCGCTTGACTACTGAAGAGCTCCTTTCCATAAGGAAAGCTAAAAGTTTTAAGCCTATGGGATTCAGTTTAAGTAACACCCCAGCCCGATGTACTTCCAGTGTCTCAAGGTCATAGATAAGATCAGCTACCTGAAGCTGGCGTAATCGGCTGTTTGTGCGACTCAATACTGCTTCAACCCTTGCAGCCAGCTCCGACATCGCAAAAGGCTTGAGTAGATAATCATCGGCACCCGCCTTGAATCCTGCCAGTCGATCGTCCAATGCATCGCGGGCTGTAAGCATGATGACAGGGGTTGTGGATTTGGCATTTTTACGCAGGTGTTCACAAAGTGTATAGCCATTCATCCCGGGCAGCATAACGTCCAGAATAATCAGGTCATAATGCTGCGTCGCGGCTAAATGCAGTCCGGTGAGGCCATCCTCGGCATAGTCAACCACATAGCCTTTCAGGCCTAAATAATCAGCCAGATTAGTTAGAATATCCTTATTGTCTTCGACGATTAAGAGTTGCATGACGTAATCTGAATATATAATAAAGCTGATTCTGCCATGAATTTTGCAAATGCCTGCCGATTTCACGTTTTTTTGACATTTAATTCACGTTTTGCCTACACCGCTTGCAGCAAAATATGCCTACATAAGCCCTGCTAAAAGCTAAGGCATGTTTTCTTGGTAAAAGTTAGAAAAACAATGACAAAAACTATAACAGTATTTATTTTATCTTTAGCCGGTTTGGCTGCTTGCACTGGCTACCAGCCTAAGCCCTTGGGCATGCCTCAAGCGTTGCCGAAAGATACTGCACATCTGGTGATTGACACGGCCAAGATTCGCTTGCCTACGCTCGCCTCGCATCGCTTTGACCCTAGTGACGGTCTGGATATCACAGAGGTGGCGATGTTAGCCGTTGCTAATAATCCCCAACTCAAAATCAATCGCGATGATGTCGGCATCGCCAGCGCTCAAGCCTTTGCCGCCGGCCTTCTGCCAGACCCTCAATTAGCGCTTAACCGTGACACCCCGACCAGTGGCGGCAGTGACCTCACGAATGCATTTGGTATAGGCCTGACTTTTGATGTCAATGCCCTGCTTAGCCGTTCCGCTGTGAAAAATTCGGCAAATGCTACATTGCGTCAGGCTGACATGAATTTATTATGGCAGGAATGGCAGGTAGTGGCGCAGGCACGATTATTGTTTGTCCGTAATCTGCAACAGAAGAAGCTGTTAGCCATACTACAACAGCAAAATGAATTACTCACCTCCCGTAATCAGCGAATCCAGCATGCTTTTGACCGTGGTGATGTAACAGTAGATGTTAAAAATGCCGACCTTGCTGCCTGGTACACCTTGCAAACAAGCATCAATGAACTGACCAGGCAAATAACCAAGAATCGTTTTGAGTTGAATGCCCTGCTGGGATTAGCCCCTGATGCACAGCTTGAACTTACTGGTGACGCACCACTGTTGGTATTTGATGAACAAAATATACAGAATGAGTTCGCAAATATGATTGAGCGTCGCCCAGATATATTAGCCCTGAAAGCTGGTTACGAAAGTCAGGAGCAAAAATTCAGGCAAGCTATTCTGGCGCAGTTCCCGGTACTCAACGTAGGGCTGACGCGTGCCAGAGATACCTCCAACATTTACACCACAGGTATAGGCATTACCTTAAGCCTGCCAATTTTCAATCGTAACCGTGGCAATATTGCGATCGAGCAAGCTTCACGCCAAAAATTATTTGATGAATATCAGTTGCGTATCAACACGGCTAATTCTGAGATTCTGGTGATTCTGCAAGATCAACAGCTACTTAATCAGCAACTAGCCAGTGCAAGGTTAGGCGTGCTAACGCTAGAAAAAGCAGCGACGCAAGCACAGGATGCGCTCAATAAGGGCATTATTGATTTGCTGGCCTATACCAACATTCGTACTGCATGGTTATCCAAACAGGTCGAAGTGAACGCCATCGAGCAACTGCTGCTGGAACAGCAGGTAGCTATGCAAACACTGATTGGTAGTATCCCCTCAGATGCCAACAAGTAAGGATGGATTTATGAAAAACAAGTTTTTATTGCTGGTCATGCTTTTCACTATAGCAACGCCAGCCTTAGCTGATTCAAGTGCTGAAGCAGTCAGCGTGCAGGTGAAAACCAAAGCATTGGTAAAGCAAGTGCTAGTCAGGAAGATTGACGCCTATGGCAGCGTATCAGCAGCCACCGGCGCAGTTGAGAATGTCAGCTTTCCACGCAACATTCAGCTTTTGCGTTTACTCGTAACGCCGGGGCAAGTGGTGCATAGCGGTGATGCACTACTAGAGACGGTCACCGATGCCGGCACCAGCGCCACCTATCAGCAGGCACTCTCTGCAGAAGCTTTGGCTAAAAGCGAACTGAGCAGGACTGAAGACCTGGTGACTCAGCAACTTGCCACGCAGTCGCAGCTTGCTGCCGCACGCAAGGCGCTACAAGATGCTGAAGCCGCACTAGCGGCACAGAACAAACTAGGCGCCGGTGTAAGCCATCAAGTGTTCAAGGCGCCATTTGATGCCTTAGTCGCCTCTATCAGCGCCCAGCAAGGCGATCGGGTTCAAGCAGGGGCAATAATACTCCAACTATCTAGGTCAGGCGCCTTGAAAGCCATACTAGGTGTTGAGCCTGGCGATGTCAGTCAGATTCGCGTAGGCATGCGCGTGAATATCAGCCCGATTTTTGGCAAACAGGAATCGCTACAGGCTACCGTAACGCAGATCAATGGTGCGATTAACGCACAAACTCGGCTGGTAGATATTGCCGTGAGTTTTAAAAAATCAAGTAACAGCTTACTACCCGGCATGCAGGTGCGCGGGCAAATCGTCATCGACAATAAAGAGCTGTGGACAGTACCAAGCTCGGCTGTGTTACAGGATGCTAAGGGCAGCTACCTGTATCAGGTGAAAGACCAGCATGCCCAGCGCATCAATGTCATCAAAAGTGATGGGGATGCCGGCAATGTCGGTGTAGAAGGCGATTTCAACACTAAGTACAAAGTAGTGATTGAAGGTAATTACGAACTGCAAGATGGCATGGCCGTACGAGAAGGCAAGCTATGAAGTTGTCTGTATGGATGCATAGCCATCAGCGGTCCATCCTGCTCTTTCTTGCACTCATTGCAATAGCAGGTGTTTTTTCTGCCTTTAAACTGCCAGTCACACTTTTTCCTAATGTGGATTTCCCTAGAGTAGCTGTTTCCCTGGATGCTGGGGATAGGCCGGCTGAACAGATGGAAATGGAAGTGACCATGCTGGCAGAAGAAGGTATCCGGCGCGTGCCGGGGGTACTGAATGTACGCTCCACTACCAGTCGTGGTACGGCAGATTTGTCTGTCAATTTTGCCTGGAAAACTGATATGGCACTCGCTACCAGCCAGGTCAATCAGGCCATTGCAGCGCTTTTACCGCAGTTGCCAGCAGGCACACAATTCAACGTCAGGCGGATGGACCCAACGGTATTTCCGATATTAGCCTACAGCCTTACTTCTGATAACGTTGCCCCTACCCAGCTATACGACCTGGCACAATACCAGTTACGCCCCCTGCTTTCCGGCATTAACGGCGTAGCCCGCATCCAGGTACAAGGTGGAGCACGCGAGGAATATCAGGTACAGGTAGATCCGGCAAAATTGCAAGCTTATGACTTATCCCTAAGCGATGTTTCCAAGATATTAGCAGCAGCCAATGTAGTCAGTGCGGTAGGTCGTCTGGAAGACCATTACAAACTATATCTCGCAATCAGTGATACCAGACTCAACAATCTTGATGACATAAAGAATACGGTCATCAAGACTGGCGTTAATGGGCTAATCATGCTGAAGGATGTTGCAGACATTAAATTAGGCGAAGTTCCGCAATGGATACGGGTTAATGCCGATGGTCACGATGCAGTCCTGCTGCAGATTTATCAGCAGCCTGGCAGTAATAGCGTTCAAATAGCTAAGGACGTCAAAGACAAACTAGATAGTTACCATGCGCAACTGCCCAAAGGGATAAAAATCGCCAATTGGTATGACCAAAGTCGTCTGGTTATTGATTCTGCAACGAGTGTCAGAGATGCTATCCTAATCGGAGTCGGTTTAGCTGCATTAGTGCTTCTGGTATTTTTGCGCAATATCAGAATCACCCTGATTGCCATCGTTGTCGTCCCCACCGTGCTGGCAGCGACTATCGTGCTGTTATCGGTACTGGATATGAGTTTTAATATCATGACGATGGGCGGCATGGCTGCAGCCGTTGGATTGATTATCGATGATGCAATTGTGATGATTGAGCACATCGTGCATCGTCTTGATGGCACAAATTCGCGCAAGCATTTATCGGTATTAGATGCTGCAGGCGATTTCTTAATCCCTTTGTTTGGCTCTTCTGCGGCAACCATCATTATTTTTATTCCGCTGGCCTTTCTGGATGGAGTTACCGGTGCATTCTTCAAAGCCCTTTCTTTAACCATGGCGGCAGGTCTATTGATTTCATTTCTGGTGACCTGGCTGGCAGTGCCTTTGCTTGCCGAGCGATTTCTGCAAAGTGAAAATGCTAAAGAACCGCTTGCAGGACGACAGTCAAACTGGCTACACCAGCGCTACATATGGCTGATGCAACATTTATTGGCAAAACCGCTGCTGATACTCGTCTTTTTATTGCCATTAATAGCGGTTGGCGGGTTGGCATACCAGAAAGTTGGCTCTGGATTCATGCCAGTGATGGATGAGGGAGGATTTATTCTTGATTATCATTCTGCACCAGGTACATCGTTAACCGAGACTGACCGCTTGCTTAAACAGGTAGAGAAAATACTGATTGCAAACCCATATGTAGACACTTACGCACGCCGCACCGGCACACAGATGGGTGGCAGCCTAAGTGAATCAAATGAAGGAGATTTCTTTATTCGCCTTAAAGCGTATCCACGCCCGGCCATCACTACGATTATGGATGATATAAGGTCGCAAATAGAGCAGCAGGTGCCAGGGCTTAATATTGAAATGGCGCAACTGATGGAAGACTTGATAGGTGATTTGACGGCAGTTCCGCAGCCTATAGAAATCAAGATATTTGCTGATGACACCGTCTTACTACATAAACTAGCCCTCAAAACAGCCGATGCCATCAGCAACATCAAAGGTGTCGTCGAGATACGCAATGGCATTAACCCTGCTGGTGATGCACTGGATATTCAGGTTGACCGGGTAAAAGCTTCATTGGAAGGTGTAGACCCTGATGCGGTAACCCGCATGCTGCAAGATGCCTTATCTGGGCAAGTGACTACTCAGGTGCGCCAGGGTATCAAAATGGTAGGCGTGCGTGTTTGGATACCAGCAACGCTAAGAGCCAATGAAAGCGATATACAGCAATTATTGATGCGTGCGCCTGATGGCCATTTATTTCCGCTAAAACGGGTCATCCATATAACGCCGATTGCTGGTCAGGCACAGATAAATCGAGAAAATTTCAAGCGTATGATTGCTGTGACAGCGCGTATCAGTGGTCGCGATTTAGGCTCGGCAATCCGTGATGTTAAACAGTTGATGAATGACTCCAAGATGCTGCCCAAAGGCGTGTACTATGAATTAGGCGGGCTATATAAAGAGCAGCAATCAGCGTTTAGGGGCCTCACTATAGTCTTTGCTTCAGCTATGGCATTAGTATTTCTTTTACTGTTATTTCTTTATGAGCGATTCATGGTGGCAATCAGCATTATTACCATGCCACTCATTTCTCTATCCGCTGTTTTTATTGGCTTATGGGTCGCTGGGATTGAACTCAACATTTCCGCCATGATGGGCATGACCATGATATTGGGCATCGTCACTGAGGTCGGGATATTCTACTTTTCAGCCTACCAGACACTCTCTACCTCGCTGGGGAAAAAAGAGGCGCTGATTCAGGCTGGAATCAGCCGCATGCGGCCAATTGCCATGACGACTATTGCCGCAATCCTGACACTGATACCTCTGGCTTTTGCCATAGGTCAAGGGTCGGCGATGCAGCAACCACTTGCGGTGGCAATCGTCTCCGGGCTGTTCGTGCAACTGCCATTGGTGTTGCTTGTAATGCCAGTGATATTTAGTGTTTTAAAACAGCAGCCTATATACAATAATCTATAACTAACATTAACTAGGTACTTATTGTTTCCTGACAAGAAAGGCGCTTATTACAGCGCCAGTGACGGCAAAAATTGCGCCGATGCCAAAGGCAAGCTGATAACCGCTATTTAGTGCTGCAGTTGCCAGCATACCATTGGCCATTTGCTGACTTGTATGCATTGCAGCCAGGCTCGCAAGAACCGCCAAACCTAATGCCCCGCCCATCATAAATGAAGTGTTGATGATTCCGGAGGCAAGACCAGACTCACTCGGCTCCACATCATTCATGGCCGCCAGTAACATAGGGTTAAACGCGATGCCTGCACCTAAGCCAAGCAATAACATACCCGGCAATACATCTGGCATAAAGTTTCCGGCCAATGGCATACGTGCAAAGAGCGCAAGCCCAAATGCTGCGAGTAATAGCCCAGTTATAAGCGGTAGCTTTATACCAAAGCGCATGATTAATTTTGCTGAGATTCCAAGTGAGAATGCCGCCATGATCAAGTTAGCAGGTAAAAATGCCAGCCCCACTTGCATTGCGCTATAGCCAAGCACCAATTGCATATATAACGCAGAAATAAAGAACCAGGCGAACATAGCCGCAGCCCACAATACGGCAGCTATATTTGCTATGGCGAGGTTGTGCAATCGAAACAGGCTCAGTGGAACTAAGGGTGTGTGCACCCGCTGTTCAATGATAAGAAAGGTAACAAGCAGCAACACGGCAGCCAGCAGCATGCTAATAGTTTGTATAGAAGTCCAGCCGATTTCGTTGCCATTCACGATAGCATAAACGGCTAGCATGAGTGATGTGGTGATGGTAAATGCGCCGGCAATATCATGGCTACCAGCATCTGTCTGTGTCGGGCTAGCTGGTAATAAGCGCATGCAGAGTATAAATACCGCGATACCGATAGGTAAATTAACCAGGAATATCCAATGCCAACTGAATGTGCTGGTCAACAGCCCGCCAAGCAACACACCAATGCTACCGCCACCTGCACATACAAATCCGTACACGCCCATGGCTTTAGCACGCTCATTTGGTTCTGTGAACAGGTCAACAATCAGCGACAAAGCTACTGCCGAAACCACCGCACCGCCTAGTCCTTGTATCGCTCTGGAAACGATTAAAATATCTTGCGAATCAGCTATCCCACAAGCTAGTGATGCCACCGTAAACAACGTGAGCCCGATTAAAAATACCTTACGATGCCCATAAAAATCCCCTAAACGCCCGCCCAGCAGCAAAAACCCGCCAAAGGTCAGCATATAGGCATTGACCACCCAAACCAATGAGGTCTCACTAAAACCTAAGTCTGCTCGTATAGATGGTAATGCAACGTTCACTATTGTGGTATCAAGCACAATCATTAACTCGCCTAGGCACAGCACAATAAGTGTCATCCACTGCTTATTGTGGCTAGTTATCTGTGACATGCTGAACCTCCTGATGGTATTTTTATTATTAAGAGCGCCATCATATATTACTTAGCGAATCGACATGAAATCACTACATCCCTGCTCGTTAGTCGTTAGCTTTAACACACTTTAGCTGCACTAGCCTGCATTTCTTCAAGGCTTACATCTTTTATATGCGTAGCTATCGCCCAGATATGCCCGTATGGATCTGTAACAATGCCATATCTATCACCCCAGAACATATCTGTCAGTGGCATCTTAAGTGTCGCGCCAGCATTGATTGCCTGTGCAAAGACCTGATCCGCATCTTCCACATAAAGGTGTAGTGTGACCGGTGAGCCTTTTAGGGTATTTGGTCCAACAGAACCCCATTCAGGATACTCATCTGCCAGCATCACTCTAGAACTACCAATTTGTATACAGGCATGTGCCAACTTGCCTGCCGGGCCATCTAATCTAGTCAACTCTACGGCATTAAAGGCTTTTTTATAAAACTCAACAGCACCTGCTGCACCGGCACAAACTATGTGTGGTGTCACGCTGTGCATACCATCTGGAATAGGTTTTACCTGTGACATGATTCATATACTCCTTTATGGACTCATCATTTAAGTGTACAGTGTATACATTACAACATTTAATTGTGGACATTGTCAACAAATATGAACATTGCTAATAATAAAATCACCCGGATTAAACGTAGCACCTATCATCACGGTGACTTATATCGTACGTTATTGGATGCCGCCGTAGAACTGGCAAGAAATGGTGGCGCAGAAGCGGTTGTATTACGTGAAGTCACCAGGCAAGCAGGCGTAGCGCCTAACGCCGCCTATCGGCATTTTGCAGATCGTAACGCCCTGGTGCAGGCAGTTAGCTTAGCGGCTCAGTCTGCATTGGCAGTAGAAATAGAACACGAAATCAGTAAGATAAATACCCACGAAGACTTGGCGGAGTTCGCACGCGCTAAATTAAGGGCGGTAGGTATTGGCTATTTACGATTCGCTCAGGCAGAACCCGGACTATTTGGCGTGGCATTCTCAGTGCCCCATGATCTCAGCAATGCAACTAATCCCGCAAGTGCGGGAGAAAGCGGCCTTACGCCCTTCCAGTTGCTGGGCGTCGCCTTAGATATGTTTGTTGAAGCAGGCGCCTTAAGTCACGAGCGCAGAATGTTTGCTGAAGTGCTTGCCTGGTCTGCTGTACATGGCTTTGCAATGTTAGTGCTTGCGGGGCCACTGCGGGCACTGGATAAGACACAGACAGAAATCATCGGGCAACGGTTGATAGATATGGTTGAGCGCGGCCTGTAGATGCCCGATGTTGAGCAGGATTAAAGTCTGCTTTGTATTAATGCTTTTTCTTTGCTTCCGAGGTGTCGGTTGGTGTATCAGTAATAGTTGTACCTGGTTTAAAAGAGGTCTTGACGTATTTATCACCTTGCTTAGCAATACGTGTGGTCCAGCCGGTCGTCCAGCTGATTACAACGGCACCGTCAACTTCTTTCCAAGTACCGTGTTTCATTGCATCGCCATGCGTTCCAGAAGCGCTACCATCTTTACTCAGAGTCGCTTCAAAACCACCGCCATGTGTGTCCAACAGCAACCATGACCCTTCGTAATCCCCTGCCAATGCATAGCTCGAAATACCAAAGAGCGTTACAGCAGAAAGCAGCAGCATGATTTTATTAAATTTAATTGTCATTTCCTTACCTCTTTATTTTAAGTTTTAGCCACATTTCTGCAGTGAATGTCTTCCACTTGCCCATCAATAGCCGGGCAAATACCAGAAAATTATGCTCTTAATCATATTTATAGGCAATATCTTAAGTTCGGTAGTTGGATCAACCTCAATTATTGTGCTGCTGTAAGCCCGAACTTGCTGGATAGAATCGCCTCGCAGTTATTCTCGGAAATAGTCTGTTTTTTTACTATCCCGTTTTCTACGGTTTTCAGCATGTCACCGAACAGGATATCCTTACCCTTTGGATTATGTAGCACAACCAAAAGCTTTTGCACAAAAAGTGCATCAGGGTGGGTAGAGTTTAAGTAATTGGCAGGCTCAAAATCTATCCACTCTTGTGGGCATAAATCAAACGCATATTGATTGGCCCACTCACCTTCAACCAGCGCTTTCAATAAATACTCCCGCTCACTTATCTTAGTGAGCAAAAACGTTTCTGAATCTTGCTTTATTTCAGTATCTACTAAACTTAACAACATGGGCGCACGCAGGCCACAACTGCCAAATCCTAAATCACAAAGCCAGCTTTCATTTGCCAGCCTAATTACGACTGCCATGTGGGTTTTTGGCCTTCTAACCGGATAAAGCATCGGCCTGGCAGCGATAAGCTGGTAGTCAACACCAAGTGCTTGCATCGCCATGGCAAACATACCATTGACTTCATAACAATAGCCTCCACGATTGCGCCCTATGATTTTTTCAACAATCACTTCGGGGATCAAAGAAACACCCTTTCCAGCCTGTACGTCAAGATTCTCAAATGGAACCGAGAACAACTGGCAACGCATAATTTTAGTGATAGTGGCTATATCTACCGTTGCATCTCCACTAAATCCAATTCTATTGAAGTATTCTTGCAGTATGAAATTTTCTGCTTGCATATCAGATAACCTTTAAATTGAACCACTATTGTAAAGCTAAAACTTAAAAAATCATGACCGGTATTCAACCATGTATCTACTAGTTATTTATGGAAGCTCCCCACTTCATGCGATTTGCACTGCTTAGCAGCGCTTTAATCGAGGCTGTTACTATGTTGGAGTCTATCGCTACACCATAATACTCCCTGACATCATGACTCCCCGCATGTGCTATCTCTATGAAAGCACAAGATTTGGCATCACCTCCCTCAGAACTTGGGTTCATTGACCGCTGCTCGTAACTGCGTACATTGATATTGAACCCTGCACTTTGCAATGCATGCACTGCCGCATCAATCGGGCCGTTACCTTCGCCTGTAAGCACCTGTGGGTTACCATCAAAGTCAATATTCAAGCGAATACCCTGTTCATTGCCATGTTCAAAAAGATGATGATCCACATAACGTACTGGTGTAGATACATTAAGATACGTCATTGAAAAAAGTTGCCAGATATCGGCAGCCAGCATTTCTCCACCATGGCTGTCCGTGTGCTCCTGTACTACACCAGAAAATTCAACTTGCAGGCGACGTGGCATGACAATGCCGTATTCAGACTCCATCAAATAAGCAATGCCGCCTTTACCGGATTGACTATTCACCCGAATTACCGAGTCATAGTTACGGCCGACATCTTTCGGGTCGATAGGCAGGTAAGGTACATTCCAAAAATCATCGGGCTGCTGTACCACAAAACCTTTTTTAATCGCATCCTGATGCGAGCCTGAGAATGCAGTAAAAACCAAATCGCCGACATAAGGATGGCGTGGATGTATAGGTAATTGGTTGCAATCTTCAACAGTACGTGCAACCGCATTAATGTCGGAGAAATCAAGGCCAGGTGCTATGCCTTGCGTGTACAGATTCAAGGCCAACGTGACGATATCAACATTGCCGGTACGTTCGCCATTACCGAAGAGGCAGCCTTCTACCCGGTCAGCGCCTGCCATTAACGCAAGTTCCGCTGCCGCAACCGCCGTGCCCCGGTCATTATGTGGGTGCAGGCTGAGAATGATGCTATCGCGCCGTGCAAGGTGGCGATGCATCCATTCAATCTGATCGGCATAAACATTAGGCGTGGCCACTTCAACCGTCGTGGGCAGATTAATGATAACTTTGTTATCTGGTGTCGCACCCCATGTAGCAGTAACGGCATTGCAAATCTCAAGTGCGAAATCAAGCTCAGTTGCAGTAAACGTTTCAGGGCTGTATTCAAGCACCCATTCAGTTTCTGGGTGTTCTGATGCCAACTGTTTGACTAACTGCACAGATGTGACCGCCATATTGACAACTTCTGCCTTGCTCATACCAAAGACAATCTCACGAAACGGCTTAGAAGTGGCGTTATAAACATGCACGACTGCACGTCTCGCACCTTTAAGAGATTCCATGGTGCGGATAATGAGATGCTCGCGGGCGGGCGTCAACACTTCGATAGTGACATCATCAGGAATATGCCTGCCCTCAATCAGGCTGCGCACAAAGTCAAAATCAGTTTTAGAGGCCGAAGGGAAAGCCACTTCAATTTCTTTAAAACCTATATCGCAGAGCATGCGAAACATACGCATTTTACGTTCCGCATTCATCGGTTCGAAAAGAGACTGATTGCCATCACGCAAATCTGTACTCATCCAGATTGGTGGCTTGGTAATAGTACAACTAGGCCATAAACGATCAGTAAGCTTGACTGGTGGAAATGGCTTATATTTATTTGTGGGATCCTGCAACATGTCGGTTACTCCTAAAATATTGATTCAAACCTTAGGTGTAAGATTTTAAGCAAACCAGGCTAGCAGGTGCTTGCGTTTTATAGGGGTAAAACCACATTTATAGCAATAATATTTCTATAAATTGTGTTAAATTGAAATAAAAAACCTAAATATAGAAAATACAAGGAATTTTATGCAATTAGACCGCTATGATTTGCACATACTACAAGTACTACAGGAAGATGGACGCATCACCAATCAGGAGTTGGCAGATCGTATCAAGCTTTCTGCTTCGCCGTGCTTTCGTCGGGTACGTGCACTTGAGGAATGTGGGCTCATTACTGGTTACCGCGCATATCTTGATGCAAAGAAACTAGGATTATCGTTAATGGCGCTTATCCATATTTCCATGGATCAACATACCCCTGAACGCTTTGCGAATTTCGAAAAAAACATTGCTCAAATACCAGAGATATTGGAATGTTTATTGATAACAGGACAGGATGCGGACTATCAACTTAAGGTAGTTGTGCAAGACATGGACGCTTATCAGGATTTACTACTGAATAGAATAACCAGAATCACGGGGGTAACTGGCGTACGTTCCAGCTTTGTACTACGCAAAGTGGTGGATAAAACAATGTTACCATTATCAATATAATGCCTTGTAGCTTTGATGTTGGCGTCATAAGCTAATTTGCTGAATGTTCTTAAACTAACAAAATATAGAGCGAGCCTTAAATGAGCAGCCTTGCGGTGAATCAAGAAACCCATATACTCATTGTTGATGATGACCATGATATCAGGTCGTTACTTGCAGATATTCTGCAAAGTAATGGGCTACACGTTTTTCAGGCCACCGATGGTAAAGCCATGTGGAGAATGCTCAAATCACGCCAGATTGACCTTATCGTGCTTGACCTTAATTTACCTGAGGTTGACGGACTCACACTTTGCAGGCAGTTACGTTCTGAATCTAGCTTACCCGTGATTATGTTAACCGCAACAACCAGCCCGCTTGATCGCGTTATAGGTTTAGAATCCGGGGCTGACGATTATGTTTGCAAACCTTTTGAGCCACTGGAATTGCTATCAAGGATTCGTAGTGTATTAAGGCGGAGCAATAACTCTTCAAGCGTTACAGGTATAGATATATCGCCCATTAAAATTTCTTTTGAAAACTGGACACTAGACCTTACTGCACGCCATTTAATCAACAGCCAAGGCGTGGTTATCTCCCTTTCGGGCACAGAGTATAGATTACTCAGGATATTTCTTGACCACCCCAATCGAATTTTAAGCCGTGACCAATTAATGGACTTAATGCATGGCCGGGAAATAACACCTTTTGACAGATCAATTGATTTGCAAGTAAGTCGATTAAGACAAAAGTTTGAAGAAGACACAGAAACACCATCCATCATTAAAACCATTCGCAACCAGGGCTATATGCTGGTAACTCAAGTAGAAAGAAAATGATTAAGCGTTTTTTTAGCTCAATGACCAGTAGAATCTTCCTGATTTTGGTCGGAGGCACTATCATCTCTGGCACATTGGTCACGGTGCTCGCCCAACACGAACGAAAAAATCTGGCTGACCAGATCCACATCCACCATACTATAGAGCGTGTACAACAAGTCATCCTGACCTTAGAAGCTATTCCTACATCTTCACGCAAGGCGTTTGCAGAAATCACCGAGAGGTCCGGTATCCGCATAGCGTTCTTATACTCAACGTTCATCAATGAGCACGCAAAACCTACAGATTTTTCTGCCGCACTGACTCACATTTTTGGCCCGAACAGAACTGTGGAAAGTTATGAAAGTTGGGGTGATGACTGCCCAACACGCCGCAGCGTCAACAAACAGGCAACCGAAACACGCCATTGTCAAACCGTGATTTCCACACTAAAAGATGGTACGCCCGTCAAGATTGATATTGCATTACGGGATAATACGACACCTCTTTTACGTGGTGACTTTCTTTTTTATATTCTTACGTTTCTCTTGGTTATTTCAGTGCTTTCTTTAATTGTTGCGTATATCGCTACAAAACCTTTGCGGGAACTGGCAATCGCAGCGAATAGTTTTGGTAACAATATTGAACACCCGGCGCTAACGGCAACAAAA
>JAZJZG010000224.1:28542-33709 GCA_040389995.1 Pseudomonadota bacterium
TCCAAAGAAGTGCGCGAAGCTGCAGTCGCTTTTAATACTATGCAAGCCAGCATTCGCAACTATATTCAGGAGCGTACCTACATGCTTGCCGCCATTGCGCATGATCTACAAACGCCACTCACCCGGCTAAGGCTGCGCTTGGAAAAAGTAACCGACGTTGACTTAAAAAATAGCCTAATCGGCGATTTGATGGCAACGCAGGCTATGGTAAAAGACGGCCTGGAATACGCGCGATTAATCAATGCGGAAGAACCTTTTGAATTAGTTGATCTAGACTCGCTGATTGCAGCAATATGCAACGATGCGATTGATGCTGGTTGTACAGTCACTTTCGACGGTAAAATTGGAAAAACTATTTCAGCCTCCCCGCACGCTTTACGCCGATGCATTGCCAATCTACTGGAAAATGCCATTAAATATGGAAGTAATGCGCATGTTGATACAAAAAGAGTAAATGACAAGGCAATCATTACCATTACAGACGATGGCCCAGGCATTCCTATTGACCAGCTAGAAGCCGTCTTTCAACCGTTTAAACGCATTGATAACTCAAGATCCAGAAGTACTGGCGGTACGGGATTAGGGCTAACAATCGCGCGGATTATTGCTGAAAAACATCATGGGATTATTACGTTAAGCAATGCGGGTTCCTCAACCCCAGGATTAATTGCAACATTAGAACTACCCCTAGAGAACTACCCTTAAGCATAACCATTCACGTTTTGCCTACTGATACTAATTTCGAGAGGATGCCAATCTCGAAAATCTTGCAATCAACTATAGCACTACTTCTTAAGGGTAATTTGTATTTCTCACTCTTCTCTATACTATTTTCACCAGTCGTAATTGCAAAAATGCCTATGAGTATGGCTGTTTAGCACAATTGATGATTTTAACATGGAGAAATGCATGGCTAGCAATGCCGTAATCAGCCCTAACTTAACGCAAATGCTACACAAACATTACGCACGCAACCAGCGTTGGGGGTTTATGTGGGCGCTTTGGACGGCCATATTATGGGGAGCTTGGTATGTACCAGGCACAGCGCTATGGTCTGAGCATCCATATGTGGACATTGCTGCGGACCAGCAGTCATTGCGCTTAGCGGCTACAGCGGTAATGACCTGGGTGCATGCAATTACTGTTTTCATCTTCTTATTACTTTGGAATATGGTGCTGGGCAAGGTCAAGGATTATGGCCGAACCATGGTGCGCTTCAGTAAGATATCCAAATGGTATGCACTCGCCTCACTATGTGGCGGGCCTTTGGCGATATTTGGCTCATACATGGCAATGGGCTTTGTCGGGCCAGTATTTGCGGCAATTTCGTCGTTATTTTACCCGGTGATAGGCGCAATCATTGCGAGGCTTTGGTACAAAGAAAAAATCTCCAAACGCGCTGCGATTGGCATGTGCATCATTATTTTCGGCGGCATGGTAATTTATGGCCCTAGCCTATTTGGTGAAATGGACGCAACTAATCCTAATGCATGGCTAGGTTATGTAGGCGGCATTATGTCTGCGATTGGTTGGGGTACTGAGGGTGCTGTGGCAGGACGCGCCATGGATGTTTCTGACCCTGATGTTGGTATTCATTGTCGCTTCTCATTTGAAATCTTGTTTTGGGGTTTACTCATACTCCCTTTTCTTGCGACATTTACTGATTTACCTATCAAGTCCCTGATCATTGACACGGTAACACACAGCAAAGCGATGTTATGGATAGTATTAGCTGCCGCCTGCCATGCTTATTGCTACACCGCATTTTATAAGAGCTTTAGCTTGATCGGTGTGGGCCGCGGTGAAGCCATTGGCAATTTATACGCAGTCTTCGCACTTATTTTTATCGCGGCTTTTACGTTACAGTTGCCGCAATGGTATTTTATTCTTGGATTAATTCTCACTGTAGCAGGCAGCTTTGTGATGTTTAGTGAGCCAGCTGAATCTGTTGCACAACTGCGGGATAACGAACCGGCGCTGGAGGGTGTATGAAGCTGCATCAAAAAGGGTTTTTATTGGTTGAATTAAGCAAAGCCCCCAGCATGTGGGATTATCAGCTACTTGAAAAAGTATTCGCTGAATATGAGCAGCATAACGATTTCAGGGAAAAAACTTTGCGTATCGCCCTGGATGAACTATCTGCAGCTGGTTTGATCAAGTGCATAGAAAACAAACTAGACACGGTTAATGGTAAATCAAAACTATTATTCAATTATCAGCTTTCAGATTTTGGCATAACCAGAATGGTCGATACTGGGCTATTACTGGCTTAACAATACTAAGGACGGCAAACAATGAGTGATTTTTGGGGTTATGTGGGAGCAGATATATTAGCCATTTTGGTAATTGGCGGCGCAAGCCTGATCTGCTTGGTGAGTGCAAGAATGTTTGTCAAAAACTATGGTGATTAATATGCTGTGATTGACGCATAGAAACACCACCGCAGCCTATTGGGGCTAACGCCCCAAAGTCTATACAATCTAAATATTCAAACCCATAAAAGAAGTTACTCCATATGCCCACGCTTGGTATGCAGCACATCCGTAAGAAAGAGTTGATACAGGCGACCATGTCAGTTATCCACGAAACTGGCTTGGCCGACCCGACACTGGCAGCGATTTCTGATCGCGCAGGATTATCTTCTAGCAGCATCGTTAGCCACTACTTTAAAAACAAGCAAGAGTTATTGAAAGAAACCATGCTGGTTTTCGTGGGCGGATTCCTTGGTGAAATAGCACTTCGTATCACCAGAGCCAAATCCCCTTTAGAAAAAATCTATGCCATTATTGATGCAAACTTTGCGCCATCGCAATGCACTCCAGAAGCGATCTCGGTATGGATGTTTTTTTGGGGGCGAGTTCCTATCAATAAAGATTTCGCTGAAATTGATCACACATTAGAAAAATACATCATCAATGAACTGGAGCAAGCGCTGCTTGAGCTTACGCATAAGGAGCAAGTCAATGACTCTGCAGAAAGCATCATGGCAATCATGTATGGGTTATGGTTACGTTTCGCGCTCAACCCCAAAAGAATTAGCTTAGAGACCGCACACAAAATCACTATCAATCTAGTGCATGCCCGCATTGGAATTTCTGGCACGTAGTTTATTTATATATTTACGTTTTAGTTGGCCACTCTTCGGCCAGATCAAATAGTACTGCGCATACATTTGCGTCCCTAGCCTTAAAACTAACTCCCTATAGCAAATTCACATCACTATCACTCCTGATAGTTCTTGCGCTTATGCGTGGTCAAAAGTAATTCATCAAACATTAATCTCTCATATAAACACTATATTTAAGCTTTTACTATCAGCAATATTGAATACTCATTCAATATACATATAAAATTCACCTTAGCAAATCATATAGCTACACATATACTTTTATGATGCATATCAATTGATTATATGCATAATTACTATAAATTAACTAATTCAATACCTATCATGGAATTAAAATACGTCACTTATTATTCTTTTTGTTGACATTAATAGAATGTTCATTCAATATAAATATTGTAAAAATGCTGCTACTTAAATTTATCAGCAACTTTGTTTTATACCAGCGCAATACAATTTAGAGACCAAGGAACACGCGCTTAAAATATCGGGAAATATCATGACACCAGCCATTAAAATATTGATCATTGATGACCATTCGTTCTTTCGCCTTACTGTTAAACAAATCATTTCGGCAGATCCGGACTTTCAAGTGATAGGTGAAGCGGATAACGGCTTAAATGCTCTTGAAATGATAAAAACATTGAAGCCTGACTTGGTATTACTGGATATTAAAATGAAGGGCATGAGCGGCCTGGAAACACTTGCGCGCATCAAGTCCGAGAAATCAAACGTATGTTGCGTCATTCTAACTGCCTCAGAAGCAGAGAATGATATTCTTGAGGCGCTAAAAGCTGGTACTAGTGGCTACCTGCTTAAAGAAATGATCTCCAACGGGTTTTGTGACAATCTAAAGAAGGTGATGTCTGGCATTACCATTCTGCAAGAAAATTTAAAAAAAACATTAATCAACGCCGTCGTGAGTCGACGCTTACCTACACCTAAAGTAGAGACGTCACTTTCTGATCGTGAACTGGAAGTACTTGATCATCTGACCCAGCAGCATAAGAATAATACTATCGCCTACAATATGGGTATCAGTGTCTCCACAGTTAAAATGCATATCAAGCACTTGCTGATTAAATTGAATTTATCCAGCCGTCAAGAAGTAGCTACATGGGCACATAAAAATGTAAGTTAATTAGCCTTGCACTATTAAGTGCAATGTTGAGTAGCTAATAGTAGGTCTATGGTGAAGTAAAACATGAACTTATACCAATTACTTACTGAATAATAAAGATAAATAATTTAAAATAATCTTGACCTACAGCCGCACGAACCGGCCAGTCCGTCAGACCTGGTGAATGAAGCGTTAACATCATTTACCTCAATCTATACCCCTAAGCCAATTGAGCGCAGCAGTTTTATCTTCATAGTCAAAGTGCCTGATTTCAGCCTGTACAAAATGCTTAGCGACCTGCGGCATGATTGATAGAAAATTACTTTCTGTTACGGCGGCAATTTTCTTGATTTTCTGATGATGGTTTTTGACGAATTTTATATGAGATAGCAAAGCGGCAAAATTATCCCAGCCAGGAAAGGATTTGGTATAAAGCAGCAAACCATTCAGCTTGCCCATTTCATTGATATAGGGGTCCACTTCTTGCACTAGCTGCTCAAAGTCTGTTGATCTCAAAGGCCCAATAGGCTCAACAGTCAATATACCCTCAACACGATTTAATTCGTAATTTAGCATGGCCAACCTCCTGCTATTAACTATTAATACGAAGCTCCGGTAAATGCATATCCACATAGAGTATTTTGCTCTTAAGCAAACAGAATATCAAATAGCCATTCACTAAACTTCACTAGAGACAGTACTAACTAATTACATTTTAAGCTCTTGCATTATAGTATGGAACAAGACTATAATTTTCCGTACCATGTTACTACTTAGAGAGTTACCTACATCTCAGAACTTTAAAAAGTTCCTCAAGCGCTACCCTAGCGCTGATATAGACGCCATGTCTGATTTTGCTCATCTATTAAGAGCCTGCTCCGATATTTCTGATGCGCTCGATAAGTTCCTTAGTAAACACGGAT
>JAZJZG010000225.1:0-10156 GCA_040389995.1 Pseudomonadota bacterium
CATTGTCATAGCAAGCAATAAAGTATCGATATTTACTACTGTTGAAACTACATTTTTCGATATTATGCCAAGTGAATTTAGTCCAGCAATGGCGACAAAAATAACGGCAAACCAAGGAATGGTAATCGGTACAAGTGCCATTTCAGCCTCTTGCTGCTTGTATGCTGCTTTTGTACGTGTCACATAGATGGATAACAGGATCAGGAATGGCGCTAACATCATTACCCGTACCATTTTGGCAATCACGGCTGTGTTAGTCGCAATATCACCTAGCGGTTTTGCTGCTGCAACGACTTGTGCAACCTCATGTACGGTAGAGCCTGTGAAAACACCAAATGCTTCTGCACTGGTTGGTAGTAGATGCCAGCTTAAGTTCCACTGAAACAATGCCGGGTATAAAAGCATACTTATCGTGCCGAATACCAACACGATGGACACTGCAACCGACAATTGCTCAGCACGCCCTTTTATTAGCACTGGCTCAGTAGCCATAACTGCAGCGGCGCCACAAATTGAGCTACCGGCACCAATTAAAATCACTGTATTAGTATCCAATTTAAATACTTTACGCCCGACAAACCAAGCCAATGAAAATGTACTAGTAAGCACCAAAAAATCTATTAATGCACCTTGCATCCCTATATGTGCTATATCAGCAAAGGTTAATCTAAAACCATAAAAAATGATGCCTAGTTGCAATAAACGCTGCTTAGAAAATAAAACACCTTTTGCGCAAGCTGTTGCAAGGCTGGGATAAATAGTATTACCTAATACAATACCAAGGATAATAGCAATAGTGAGTGTACCGATTGCATGATTTTGTAGCCAAGTGTTAGAGGCCAATAACAGAGACGCTAAAGCAATGCCTAAACTTAGCGTGATGCCTGGTAGGTGATTCTTTATTAATGTTTGCATGGTATTCGTCACTTAGAAATTTGGTTGTTGAAGTATGTGACGTACTTTACAAGGTTAAAATTAATAAATAAAACAGATTATTTTTATATAATCTACCTGTTAAATTTGTATATAATTATTTTAAGTTAATTGAACTAGATGATTGTGAGGCCAATGTGCGTATTACCTTAAGGCAGTTACAGATATTCATTGCGATTGCACAAAGTGGCAGCACAACGGTCGCAGGAAAAATAATCGCACTATCACAATCCGCCATTAGCTCATCAATCGCAGAGTTAGAAAAAGTGATCAATGTGCAGTTATTTGACCGTGTTGGTAAGCGTTTAATGCTCAACGACCATGGGCGTGCCATGCTGCCACAAGCCATGGCATTGGTTAATGGCGCGACAAGCCTTGAAAATAGTTATAGCAATGTTGCACCAAGTAACTTGATTATTGGTGCTAGCCTGACTATAGGCAATTATCTGCTTCCAGGGATCTTAGCTAACTACTGGCGTTCACAAGGGCTTCTATTAGGTGACGCAATCCCACCTTTACAGGTTGTGATTGCTAATACTGTGGATATTGTGACTAAGGTAGTTAATTTTGAAGTTGATATAGGTTTGATTGAAGGACCATGCAATAGAGCCGATATTGCAGTCACTCCATGGTTAGAGGATGAACTACTATTAGTTGTCGCTCCTAATCATCCAATTTTGCAAGAAAATGGAGAGGTTATATCGCCTGAACGACTGACTAAAGCTAACTGGTTGTTACGAGAGCACGGTTCTGGAACACGTGAAGTGCTAGAGCAGGCATTGTTACCGCATATAGCACAATTAAAAAGTAGTCTTGAATTTAACGATCATGAAGCCATCAAGCAAAGCGCAGCTCAAGGGCTCGGCATAGCATGCCTCTCTCGAACAGTGGTAGCCGACTTGTTGGATCTGGGCAAGCTAGTTGAACTGAAAACGCCTTTTGGCAAACTAGCTCGTCGCTTTAGTTTACTCATACATCACCAAAAACAAATTACCCCAGGAATGCAACATTTTATGGATCATGTTTTTAAAACTAATACGATTGTTTAAGGCGTCAAAATTTACTATTTTTGCATGTTATGACACCTCAAAAATAGTAAAGGTATTTCTGCCATTTGCTTTTGATTGATATAAAGCAATATCAGCTTCTTTATTAAGTTGATTCAGTGTAACCGTAGTTTCAGACCTATAAATAGAAGCGCCGATACTGAGATGGATAGTTATTTTTTTATCTAAAACAACTAAAGGTTGGTTAAACGCCAATTTAAGCTTATTGGCAATAGATACTATATTGCCTATATTATGCAACTCTTTTAAGACGACTATAAATTCGTCTCCGCCGACACGGCTGACTGTGTCGCCTTCTCTTAGTGTAGCTTTAATAGTCAATGCCACATTTTTTAAAGCTTCATCCCCAAAATCATGTCCATAAGTATCATTTATTTTCTTAAAATAATCGATATCAATCGCCATTACAGCCATGAGTTTTTGAAAACGCTTAGCGGTATAAAATGCCTCTTCCATACGATCATTTAATAGTCTTCGATTTGGCAAACCAGTTAGACTATCCAACATTGCGTCGTCTGAAAGGCGGTAACGCTCCTTCATCGTATAATAGACAAAAATCCCTGATATTAGACTGATTAAAATGCCACCAATTTGATAGAAGATGATTTGATTTGTAAAACTCGAAAGGTGGTTTTTAATAGCCCATTCCCATTGGCCATTTGGCACCAAGCTCGTTTGCCTAAAAGTATCCTGGCCTAGAAATAACTTAGCATCCCCGTAAAAAACTTTTTTATTATCAGCAGTTCTAATTCCAAATTCATGCATATCACTCGGCGTGTTTTTAAATGCCGCTTGTAAGAAATCATCTGTATCAATCACAGTAGATAGCATTCCCCAATATTTACCATCAATGAATATTGGGTAGCGATAAATCATCCCGCTTCCACCCTGTATCAATTGTATGGGTCCGTCTAGAACACCTTGCCGACTATCAATTGCTTGCTTAACTTTTGGCCATTGTTGCGGTATTTCCCGGTAATCCTTCCCAATAATATTCTGGTTACTAGCTTCAGGATAAACATAAGTCAGTTGATATCCTACGGCCACTCCCAGATTTCGCACATGTTTAGATTGTTGCCACAAATTTTTAAGAATTGCTTTGATCTTTTCTGGCTCTAACTCATCTTTATAGACATTGATATAACTAGCCATCCCATTAGAAATAAACAATAGGGAATTTAGCTCTCTGTCGACTTCAGTCCATAACAGGTTGCCATAAATAGCCGATTTAAGCTGCTCATCAGCTTTATAGCTTTGATTTTGTAACTGGATTAAATATTGAGTAAGCACTAAAACCAGAATGCCTGCAGCGAAAGCTACACCTTGGCATTTAAAGTGCAATGTTATGCGATCATTGAGTAACATTATTTATGATTGAGTGCTTTGGGAAGGTTCGGCAGGAAATATTTCACCTGAAGTATTAGATCAAGATGAAACAATATCACACATCCTATTAAGAATAAGGAAGTTGAGTTTTCACTTATCAAATACGAGCATATGACTAAATCAGTTTGGTGGGCTGGTGTTTTGGCAGACCGTTCGCACGTTAAAGATAAACCCTTGGCATTTATTAAGATTAGCTAAAATTACTTATCTTTCTCAAAAATTCTTCGCCCTTCATCTTCTATATCTTCAAACTGTCCTCGATACACCGCCCACCAAAGTCCGCCAAGGACAACGATTGCCATGATGACTGAAAGCGGGATTAACACAAATAAAATATCCATTACTTAGCCTTTACAGGGTTGACGGCAAACGGCCCATTTACCACTGATTGAGTGATTAGCACTTTAGGTTGCGCCGTAAAATTGGTTAACCGCAATGCATTTGCGACTACCGTGATTGAGCTTAACGCCATCCCCAACCCAGCCAGCCACGGTGTCACGATACCAATGAAGGCCAGTGGGATAAAAACCAGATTATAAACGATTGCCCAGGCAATATTTTGTTTGATGACGGTCATGGTTTTTTGTGCATGCTGAATCAACTCCGGAATCTGACTAATATCCCCATTCAACAAAATATAATCTGCATGTGCAAGTGTTAATGGTACACCTTTGCCCATGGCAATTGACACGTGGGCGCTAGCCAAAATTGGGCCGTCATTTAAACCATCGCCCACCATTAACACTTTTCTTCCTTGTTGTTTAAGCGCCTGTAAACGCACTAATTTATCTAACGGGCTGCAAGCAGATTCAAATTGAAGAATACCAATTTCTTTTGCTGTCTTGGTGACCGAATGTGACTGGTCGCCTGATAAAAGCTCAATGTCTAGACGCATTGCATTCAGTTTCTGTATCGTTTTCGCGACATTCGATTTAATCTTCTCTTGCAGATTAAAGCTTGCCAGCCAACCATGCTCATCCGCCAAATAGACTTGTTGTGTGAATGTATCCCCTACTTTAACGCCGCAATGCTTTGCCGAGCCAAGTTTTATTTGACCGTGTACATGTTCTAAATAGACATCGTTAGCAACTAAAATAGCGCTGACACCTGCCCCGACTTGCTCTTGAATATCGCTTAATTCAATCGCTGTATGAGGTTGATTAACCTGAGCTCGACTCGCGCTAAATAATGCACGCGAGACTGGATGCATCGAGTTCTCAGCAATTGCGCCAGCAATGGTAAGTGCAATCGTTTCAGTCAAACCTTCGCGATGACTGATTGAGCTGATTTCAATATGGTCTTCCGTCAGCGTGCCGGTTTTATCAAAAATAACCGTATCAATATTGGCAATACTTTCAATGGCTTGCAATCGTTTAATCAAGACTCCACGTTTAACAAAGGCACTGGCGCTGGCTAACATCGCAGCCGGCGTTGCCAGAGAAAGCGCACATGGGCAAGTCACAATCAGTATAGCGGCCGCTGTCATCAGTGCGCGACCGTGATCAATATGCCATAACATGGCAGCGGCCAGTGCTGCGCTTATGATGACAAACAATAGAAAAGGTTTGGCAATGCGGTCAGCGAATTGCGCTAACCTTGGTTTTTCAATCGCCGCCTGATTAATAAGGCTGACGATTTGGCTGTATTTTGTCGATTCACCAATCGCCTCAAGCTGAATATGCACGACTTGGCCCAGATTATAGCTACCGGCAATCACCCTATCGTGCAGATTTTTGCGAATCGGCGTGGACTCACCCGTTAGTAAAGACTCATCTACACTGGTAGTATTGTTACTGAGGCTGGTCAGAACAATTTGACCATCTGCTGGAAAGGCCTCGCCCATGCCGACACGAACAACGTCACCTACATTCAGTTTGCTGTTTAATACCCGTGTGTAAGTCCCGTCTAAATTCAGTCGCTCGATATTTTCGGGAATACGGCTGACCAATGACTCAAGAGCACCTAATGTTCTACTATGTAGCTTAACTTCCACCAAACGTGCCGAGAGCAAAAAGAACACGAACATAGTGAGTGAATCAAAATAAACGGTATGCCCCCACCAGCCGCTTGGGTCAAATGTAGCAGCTGAACTCACAACAAAAGTAATGACTATGCCTAAAGCAACAGGTAAATCCATGCTGATTTGTTTTAAGCGTAAATCTCTAAAAGCATTGCTAAAAAATGTACTGCTTGAGAATAATAAGACAGGAATGCTTAATAGCCAGGATGCCCAATTAAGCAAATGAAGAATATCGCTGGTTATATCACCAGGTTTGGTGAAGTAAGTTGGCGCGGCATACATCATGACTTGCATCATGCAAAAACCAGCCACCATCCAGCGCCAGAAAGCAGCGCGACTTTTTGCCGTGATATTCAGCTGGTTTTCATTACTTGATGCAGGGCTCGCGTCATAGCCTAAACGCTTGATTGCGGCAAGTATGCTGGAAGGTTGAGTTTTGGCTGGCGACCAGACAACTACAGCACGTTTTTTTGACATGCTGACACGCACATTAACGACGCCAGGCAAGGACTGCAACCCCTGCTCTATAATCCCTGAGCAGGCGGCGCAACGCAAACCATCTAGCAGCAAACTGGATTCAACCAGCGGTGACGATAGATCTTGACCAAATGGCTGGCTAAAAGCCAACCATTGATCTTCCGTATCCAATATCACCCAAGCCGGGTTTATTGCGGACTTCTCAGCAGTGAAAGCGTTGGCTAACAAGTTTAGATCCCACAATCATCTCAAAAAACAAATTTTCATTGATTTAAACCAATTAAAAATCACACGCACCAAATTTTGGTGTCGTGTGCTAACTGCATCCAAATAGCCCATGCGCTTGCTGTGCTGAGCACTAAACCCGCCAATCGCATGCCATAGGGTTCAACCAAGTTGGTTTTAAGCTTTAACCATAACCATGGCGCAAAAAACAAAGATACACTTGAACCGACGGCAAATGCTGCCATCGTGAATGCACCTCCTAATGGATTGCCATTAAAAGAAGCGATAATAAGTGCTGAATAAAGTAAACCACACGGCATTAATGCCCACAACATGCCGATATAAAAATGGCCGCCTTTTGCATGGCTTAACTTTTTCACATGCGTCCAGATTCTGCGGCCAGTTCTGTCGACCCAAACGGGTTGGCGCGCATAAATGACCAGTAACAAGCCCCAGAAAAACACCAGCACATGAAAGAATGTCCATAACGGATGTAATGCGGCAGTATAGTCAGCCAGCCAAGCGATGCTGGTAATGCCAAATGTAGCGATAGCGCCAAGTAAAGCATAGCCACATAAACGCCCTAAATGGTAAAGCTGTATCGCGAATGGTTTTTCAGGTTGCGATTCGGTAAATGATGCGCACGCTGCCCCACACATGGCCACACAATGTGGACCACCAGCCAAGCCCATCAATAATGCGCTATAGATAAGAGCTGTTTGCATTACTCTTGCTGATTAACGCCCGTTGCAGCATGGTTGCGGGCGCGAACCGCCGGCTCTAATGCATTGCGCTCCTCTATAGTTTTGGCATGTTCAAGTGCCTTGTTTATCTCGATCCCATGTTGATAATAATCTTCATCTATCACGGGGTCTTGCGTTTTAACAGCAATATAGACGGTAATCATGCAAGCAATAACAACTGCAGCAGGCCCACCAAACACAAGCCACGCGTGGCCATAGCGCCACCACTGCCGACTCTCCAGGTTATTGTTGTCGATACTACTGATGTTTTTATCTGACATTAATATGTACTCCTATCGTGACATATAAAAAATGGATTTTTCCGTTATCGCTTCATTTGATGCCAGTGCTTTGATCACAAATTTAATCGGGTGCGGCCCACTTTTTATGCTGCCATCTGGAATCTGCAAGCTGATTGCGACCATACGCGAATCAGCAGCGTTGACCTTGAATTCGTTTTGCGATGCAACAGTAAGGCCATCCAAGCCTGTGACTGAGATGCGATAAGTTTGCATGACTTCTGTGGCATTGGTAATTTGCAAGCGATATACATTTTCAACGTTCCCGCCTGCTACCAGGCGGGACAAGACGCCACGGTCACGAATGACATCTACTTTAAATGGTGTACGCATACCTAATGACACGGCAAAACCAACACAAAGCAACACTAATAAGCCCGTGTAAATCAGTACGCGCGGTCGCAGAATCTTTTGAATAATTTCATGTTTCGACCAATGATGACTGACACCATTTTGTGTAGAGAATCGAACTAATCCACGCGGATAATTCATCTTATCCATGATGCTATCGCAAGCATCTACGCATAATCCGCAACTAATACACTCGTATTGCAAACCATCACGGATATCAATCCCGACTGGACACACTTGCACACACAGGCTGCAATCTATGCAATCACCCAAGCCTACTTCTTTCGCATTCACCTTGCGAGAACGCCCACTCCGCGGCTCGCCGCGCTCTTCATCATAAGTAACGATTAAAGTATCTTTATCGAACATTGCGCTCTGAAAACGCGCATAAGGACACATATATTTACACACTTGCTCACGCAGAAAGCCTGCATTGCCATAAGTAGCGAAGCCGTAAAAACAAATCCAGAACGTTTCCCAAGGGCCAAGGCGATAATGAATAATGCCTTCAAATAGCTCTCTAATTGGCGAGAAATAGCCTAAAAAAGTAAAACCAGTCCACATGGAGAAAGCAATCCAAGCCGCATGTTTTAACCATTTTTTATAGATTTTTTCGAAACAAAGCGCCCTGCTATCCAGCTTGATGCGCGCCGCCCTATCACCTTCAATCTTGCGCTCTATCCATAAAAATATCTCGGTATAAACCGATTGGGGACAGGAAAAACCACACCAAAGCCTGCCGGCCACTGCGGTGAACAAGAATAGCGCCAAAGCAGCGATGACTAATAATACAACTAGAAATATCAGGTCTTGCGGATACAGCACTAAACCGAAAATATAAAAACGGTGCGTGCTGATATCCAATAGCAATGCCTGCCTATTGCCCCATTCAAGCCACGGTATGCCATAAAAAACGATTTGTGTGATCCAGATGGAAATCCAGCGCCATTGGTGAAAGTAACCGCTGATACTACGTGGATAAACTTTCTTTTGCGCCTCGTACAACGACACAAACTTTTCCTGGTTCGGGTCGCCGACGATAGGAATCACTTTTTTAGGTTTTTTATGGCTAACTGTCAATTTACTACTCACTGTTTATGCCTAAATCAGGCGGGCTATTTCGTATTCGCCTGACTATCTGGCTTTTGGTTGTTAGACACATTAGAGAAATGCCAAACATATGCGGTTAGCACATGTATTTGCTCTTCTGTGAGTCGCTCACCTTGCGCTGGCATTTGGTTATCTTTACCTTCATTGATACGTTTGATAATTGCCGCTTCACCAGCACCATGTAACCAGATATTATCCGTCAGATTAGGTGCACCAATCGCCTGATTCCCCTTACCATCCGCACCATGACAGGCAGCGCAAACCGCAAATTTCTTCTGCCCTAAGCCTGCCCTGCCTGAGTCATACATGCTGCCTGACAGACTAAGCACATAATTGGCCACGTTCTTAACATCTTCCTCATTACCTACTGCCGCAGCCATAGGTGGCATTATCCCGTGTCGACCAAAAGTAATCGTCTCCTTGATTTTTTCCGGGCTGCCACCATGCAGCCAGTCGTTATCGGTCAAGTTAGGGAAACCTCTACTGCCACGTGCATCTGAACCGTGACACTGTGCGCAATTATTCATAAATAAACGCTCACCGATTGCCATCGCCTGATTATCGTGGGCAACATCTTCTACTGTCATGGCAGAAAATTTCGCATAGATCGGGGCAATTTTCTTTTTGGTCTCTGCGACTTCCTGCTCATATTGCTGGACACTCGACCAGTTCGCTGTACCCTTATAAACGCCCAGCCCTGGATAAATAATCAAGTAGCCGATACCAAATACGCATGTGAGAAGAAATAACCACATCCACCATCTAGGTAATGGATTATTCATCTCGACGATATCTTCATCAAACACGTGACCCGTTGTATTATCCGTTGCACTCATTTGCTTAACTTTGCTGGTCATAAGCAATAAAGCTACGCAGCCGATAATGCCGCCTATCACGATAAATGAGATAAAGTACGACCAAAAGTTGCTGGTAAAGTCACTCATTCTTATTCCCCTTCAAACGGCAGATTTGCCGCTTCATTAAAGTTATTCTTATGGCGTTTAGACCAAGCCCATATCCATATGCCAATGAATGTGACAAAACATGCGACCGTTGCCAAAATTCTTAAATCTGTAATATCCATCATAGTCACCTAATTGATTTGCCTGATCATTTCAAAGTAGTGCCCAGCATTTGCAAGTAAGCAATCATGGCTTCCATTTCTGTTTTACCTTCTACTTCACTTCTAGAGCCCGCAATTTCCTCATCTGTATACGGAACACCGGCAATCCTTAATGCACGCATATGGTTCGGCATACTTTCAGCATCCACCTTGTTTTCTTCTAACCAGGGATAAGCAGGCATCACGGATTCAGGTACTAGATCACGCGGATTGATAAGGTGGATACGATGCCATTCATCCGTGTATTTCTTGCCAACACGATGTAAATCCGGGCCAGTACGTTTGCTACCCCATTGAAATGGATGGTCATAAACGAATTCACCAGCCACAGAATAGTGGCCATAGCGCAAGGTTTCTGCCTTAAATGGCCGAATCATTTGCGAGTGACAGTTATAGCAACCTTCACGAACGTAAATATCCCG
>JAZJZG010000226.1:0-1438 GCA_040389995.1 Pseudomonadota bacterium
TGCCTGTAGTGAGCAGTGCTAACCACTGATGCACTTTAGCAATATGCGTAATCAGGTGTTGGTCATGAATCACTTGTTGCTGGCTCTCATCCGTTACAATTAAACGCATAGCATAACTGCTATGGGAAAATTACTAAGCGCCATCAATCAATCTAACCCGTTGCCATCTGTAACCGTATATCAAGCAAAAGAGTGTCGGGTAAAACCTATCGATTATGGAGCGAGCTGCAGAAGTGATTGTGACTAACTCACATAAATAGCCAGACTGCCCTAGAAGACTTTTGACGGCACGTGCAAACAGAGCCTCATCCTCAACTACCAGAACACGCAAAATGGACAGCAACTATCATTGTGTCCATTTTGTGTGCTTGAGTAATCACAAAATTACATTATCAATCAACATCTGGTTTATGAGAGTTCGTACCAAACTCATAAGTTACACCCACCCATGCCGCCCTTGGTGCAGAAGGCGTGCGGAACTGCTCATCATTCCCAGTGTAGATATTTTGACCAAGTTGACCAAAGGTAGCGTATTCCTTATCAAACACGTTATTCACTTTAGCAAACACCTGCCAGTTTTTATTAATAGCGTAGTGTGTATCTAGGTTAAGCACCGCATAACCTGGCACCATGCCATTGATATCCTGGTTATTCTCATCTCCATGTGCATATTGCCCAGTGGCGAAAATAACACTGCTACCTATATTCCATGTAGGCGTGACATCATAAGCAGCTCTTACTTTAAGTGTCTGTCTTGCAATGCCAGGCAGCCTGTCTCCTTTTAGCACGTCAATACTAGAGCCACCGTTTGCGATCGCTACACTATTGGAGCCCGAGCCCACTGAAAAAGCAGACTGGTAGGTGGCATCGACAAAACCATAATTGGCAGCCAAGCTAAGCTTGTCGAATTTAGCACTCAAGCCAAGTTCCAGTCCTCTGCGTTGGGTCTCGCCTACGTTTTGGAAGAAGCCGGTGATTTGTGAATTAGGACTCGCTATAAACTGGATGTCATTACTGGTTAAAGTATTATAAACACCGGCATTCCAGCTCACATTTGGTGAAAGCTTACCGCGCACGCCACCTTCCCAAGTCTTAGCTATAATCATTTGTAAGTCCGGGTCAGAATTAAAGCCAGTCGGCAATGAACATGGCCTTGCCGGGTCTGCACATGAAAGTTCAACTGGTGTTGGCGCTCTCATCCCCTCATCATAGCCTGCATAAAATCCGAGATTTTTTGAAGGATTATAATTAAAGCCGATTGCTGGGTTAAACCGTTTAAATTCGTGATTACCATTTAAACTGCCTATATCTGTACCTGTGCCATCTGGGTCGCTGCTACCGGATAAATCTACTTTTGCAACGTTATAGCGGCCAGATAATGTCATGTTCCATTGTTCGTTAAACGAGAAGTTATCCGTTGCATATAGCCCATAATAGT
>JAZJZG010000226.1:1448-1723 GCA_040389995.1 Pseudomonadota bacterium
CTTCTGGTTTTCAGCCTTACGTTGCCTTGTGGCGTGTTTGAAGGGTCGGTAATGGTCTGGAAATCAACCAGATTAGCTAATAATGTATCCTGACTATAGGACACACGCCCAAAATCAGCGGAGCCGCCTACAGTGAATTGGTTTTTATGGCCTATAAAATCAGCAAGTAAACTAAATTGCAGTGAGCCACCGAAGCCATCCTGATTTGTTTTGGATATCACATTACTTGCATCAGTGAGCGACTGTGCATTACTATTAAAGCTGTTTGCATTGCT
>JAZJZG010000227.1:0-5585 GCA_040389995.1 Pseudomonadota bacterium
CCTAACAATCTGTTACTCGCCTCAATAGCAAGATTAATCCCTTTTACAATCTGATCATCAATTAAAGAGGCAAAGCTTGCCAATCCTTCATACAGACTTAATGCCGCAGCGCTAAACCCCGTCACCAATAATTCAAGGCCCTTAAAGACAACACGAAGCCCTTGCAGTACATCAGCAAATTTTGCAAAGCCAGTTAAAGCGCCCTGTACAGCATCGTGAATTTGATCTTTAAACCCTCCCCCTGCTTTAGCTGCATCACGTAAATACTGCGCCACTACTTGCACATAAGGTGATAGCTCGACTGCTAACGTATTAGCTACTCCTTTAATTGCCACTTTTACCGTTGTCCAGGCATCATTTGCTGCTTCAATTTTTGAAGCATCCACATCACTTACAAGCACATTAAAATCGCGTAATTCCTGGTTAGCATCACGAAATTGCTGCCCACCATCCATCATCATGGCAACCATTTCGTTACCTTTTAAACCCATTTCTTTTAGCGCTGCAGCAGCTTGCGCAGAGCCGTAATGCAGCTCTTGCATGCGATCTGCCAATGTAGCCATACGCTCCGCAGCATTCATGTTCGCTAATGTTTTTGCAGATAATCCTAAACGATCCAATTGCACCGCGGCAGCACCACCAACCGTTATAGCTTCACCCAATTTGCGGTTTAATTTGCCGCTCGCCTCAGCCATTGCCTCGCTGCTGATACCAGCTAAATCCGCCGCATATTCCAGCCCTTGGATGGATGCAACCGTGGAGTTGAGAGTTCTAGCCAATTTAGCCTGACGATCAATGGTATCGGCAGCATTTACATACAGGCCTGCAACTAAAGCAGCACCTGCTGCTGCCGCAGCTGCAGCGTAACCTGCAAGCTGGTTCATCTGACCGCGCAACGAAGTATCAAACTGTTTTAGCTTTTTTTCGGCGTCTGCCATGCCGGACATAAACCCGGCAACATCAGCGCCAATCACCACTGCAATATTTGACATAATTACTCCGAGGCCGATTCCAACAACTCTAATAGAGCATCCCAGTCAGTTTGATTTTCATCAAATTCAGCGGGAATTTTTGCTTCTACAAACCACCACAACTCTTCAGGGTGCATGCGCCAAAATTCACTTGGCGCAACACCAAACGTACCCACAAAAACGAAGTACCAGTTTTTAACTAACTCAATTTTTTCGCTTTCGCTTTTTCTATTGGCTTTTTTGTTTCCGTATCACCCCGCACTAACTTTTTTTGTAGCTCTTGCGGCGGGATCATCATTGCCAACAAACCACTGACTGCTGCCGCAGCACTGTGAGTATCGTCACCAGAAAACAGGCTTCTATAAATTTCATCATCAGCAACTCTTGCACCGGCATAACGCAAGGCAATCCCATAAGCCATAGCAACTTTGGCAAATGGCAAGCGGTTGACGTCTGATAAATCTTGCAATGAAACAACACTTTCAATTTGCGCAAGGAGCGGCAAAATTTCATTGGGTTTTACGATGTATTGCTTATCGCGATAAACCAAAGTTACCGGTTGAAAAATTGACATAATTTTTACCTAAAACAATTAACGGGCGCCCATAAAAAAGGCCGCAAAAGCGGCCCAATTAACAATTATGAAATTATGGTGTAGGCGCTGTATATCCCCACGCGCCAGATGAAATTAATTCAAAGCTGAATTTAATTGCATCATTAGTCTCTGCCGATTCCTCGTAACTGCTTAAAAAGAAATCCCCAGCAACAATACCGCCGTCAGGATAGACAAGCGTGATATCAGCCAGCAAATGGGTATCACTATTCAATTTAATATCACGCAAGATATTATTTTTAGTAACTCCATCACCACTAAAATTTAACCCGCGCGCTCCACACACAGGCATTGACGCTTGGTAACCGCTGTCATCGTCACCGGTAATCTCAATAGGATCGCCTTTGTAGGATATTTTTTTAGCGTTCACACCAGCAATGGCAGACGCACCTTTCTTGAGAACCAAATTAATACCTTTACTAGCTGCCATACCGGCCTCCGCATTTTTAATGTATAAAAAAAGCCCTCATGGAGGGCTTTGGTTTTTTGTAAAATAGTTACTATTTCTAAATTTTTTCGATCAAAATTTTAAAGGTTTGCACACCGTGCCGGGTTAAGCCATCAGTATCCATAAATGATTGCGACGATAACCACACACATAACACAACAGCATAAGCATCAATCGTAAAATCTGCACGGTGTAACGCGTCATACACGCGACCCTGTAAATCTTTAAGTTCCTTTTTCCCTGCGAAGCGCGACCAGGTATGGATAGTTGCCGTAATTTCTGCACCAAGCTCGGTATCTGTATCCCACTGCAGCACATGGTCATCCCCTACAACTATGTAAGGAAATAAAGCTGCAGCACCGGCATCTTCTGGTTGGGGGATATCGTCGTATATGCCAACTGCGACACTCCCCACACTTAAATTACCCACCAGCAAATCAAAAAGTGCTTTTTGAACAACAAATTCAAAACTCATATTAACGGCCAGCCTTTGCTACTTTTTTCTGTTTCGCTTTCAGCATTTTTTGCATTTTGTCGACAATGACCTTTTGCAACAACGGACCGGACGTTTGGTTATGCGCGCGGGCCGCTGGCATTACAAACGGGTGAGGCTTGGCAGCCTGGGTGCCGTATTCAACATGCAACCATGTAAACTTTTCTGCCCCTGAGTTTTTGCTGGGCGGAGTCTTGTCATCAATAACAACTGCACTCGCAATGAAATTCTTATTTTTATTTGAACGCAATCGCTTAGCTTTAACTGACGCCTTTAAGTCGCCATGTTCTACAGGTGTATCGCTTTTAATTTGTTTCCCAAGGTCTGTCGCTATGCCATGAATA
Organism: Pseudomonadota bacterium; assembly: GCA_040389995.1. Lineage (GTDB taxonomy): Bacteria > Pseudomonadota > Gammaproteobacteria > Burkholderiales > Methylophilaceae > Methylotenera. The sequence continues at coordinate 2,870 of JAZJZG010000227.1, forward strand.
GTGGAGCGAACCAGGTTGCGCACCATATTCGGCGCAGCATCTTTGAATAATTCAAGAGTCTCTTCCATGCCAACAATTTGCATTGTCATTATTGAGCCACTCCACATTCCGCTTCAATTTCCAGGAATGCCTCACTGCTATTTTCGTCAAATGGCATGCGAATGTTATAACGCACACCGCGCCATATGATTCGATCACTTGGCAACAAATCAGCACGAAAACGAATGACAAAAATTTTGGATGCAGTTGCAGCTACAGCGTGCGCTTGCAATAGCTCACGTGTACTTTTCTGGCGAACATAAGACCACACAGTGGCAATGATTTGAGGCGTTGCTGTATTACCGCCCATATCGTCACTGGCTTTAATGTCACGCTCAAATTGAATGCGTTGATCAAGCTGGCCAAGTCGATACATTAAGGGATACTCGGGACAACATAGGCCGACAACAGCGAGTCAACCCCTTCTGGCAATAAAAATGTTTGCCGATCACTCACTGCCTCGCGATTCAAATCGTAATGACCAATCAATAATAAAATGGCAAGTACCAGATCTGGCTCCACATCATCAGCCTCACCATAACCTGCCGTAAACTCCACGCGCACAGCCTGAGGCTGACTTCTGGTAGCCGGCCAGGTCTTGCCATAGGCAGGATAAAGAGCGCCTAAAAAGCGGGATCTATCAACGGCATAATTTTCTTCCGCCAGGGTTTGCTCTACGCCATCTACGTCAATATATTTTATGGAATCGACAGATTGTAGTGGTGGCAACGGGAAAGAAATTACATTGCTATTACTCTTTATAAAAATATTGTCGACGCTATTCCCATAGCATGAACTGCCGCCAGGGAATGCATCAAAAATAAATTCCCACGTTTGGGTAATGAGGGCGCGTTGCGTTTTGTTTTCTACCGCGCGCGTAGCCGCTGCAATTAAACGGTTAACGCCTACGTCATCAACAGTATCGTCAATTTTCAAGCGTAGGCGTACTTCAGCAATACCCACCGGATAGGTCGCTGGAGCAACTAAACGCAACACACCCATAACTTATTTACCTTCCGTTGAGCTAGTGGCGCTAGCCGTTCCACTATCAGCCTTATCCATACTCTCTTCAGCTGCTGCGAGCTCATCCTCAAGAGATATATGCGTAATTACTTCCGCGCCTAGCTCTTTTTTGCAGTACTCAATAGCCGCTTTATTGTCGTCAACACTACCGTTCTTTTTAAATACAACGACATCATGCTCTGCGAACTCAACCAACTGATCTGGTTGATAAGGTTTACCCTGGTGCAAAATCGCCACAAGCACCCGGACAATCACTAATTTAATTTCTTTACTCATGATAAAAATCCTTGAAGCAAATTTAGGAAATAAAAAAAGCCCGCTGCAAAGCGAGCTTTTTCAAATGGCCATTAAATTAGGTTGCTGAGTGTTGGTAGTATTTCACAGCAGCCGCATCTGCAAGGTTGCCGCCGGTGCGCATAAATGCCAGGAAACCAACCTGCCCTAATTTTGTGTATGCGGAATCGGTGAAGCGGAACAAACTAACTTGCATCGAATCGCGGATGATGTACTGGCTCAAATCGCCATAGATAATGGACTTGGCATTTGCTGCAGGGACGGCCATGTCATTGTTGATATAAACGTTTGAACCCAGCAACAAATCAGGCACGCCAGCGGTAACACCGTATTCATAGCCAGGAGTCCAGATAGGGCGGCCCGCAGTATCTTTTAATTTACGCAAACCTTTTCGAACGGTTTGGCTAAACATCCAGCTACCGCGACCACCTTGTGTGTATGCGTCATCGACGGATTCTTGCGTATCAACCAAATCATCATAATCAAACGTGAGTGTTTTACCGGTAGCGCCAACTTTACCCGAGCCTGCAGCTGTAACCACTCCCATTGGTTCAGTCGTCCCCGCACCCGTGGTGTATTTTTGGTTGGTAATCCGACCAAGACGCGTGGCCAAGCGTTTGTTAACGAAGCCCTCTACGTCAATAATCGAATCCTGCAAAAGCTCAAAGGGTATGGCAACGATCTTAGAGCTAAATCTAAAAACACCCAGCGACATAGTGCCGAAACTTGGATCTAGCGCTGTCGCCGTAGCATTCTCAGCAACAAGCTCGCCAACTTCTGCAGTGCCATCGCTGGTTGGGAATGAAAGCGGAGCACCAGTACTGGTTGTTAAAATTTCTGCCACTGTGCGCATTCCACCGTAAGACTTCAACGAATCAATCAGGCGCTTGCTAACATCGCTCGGAACCGTGTAGCCACCTTGCGAGCCTGTGGTGGTTGACATGGTGTTGTAAATCGCACGCGACTGTTCGACGGTTAATCCTTCCACCCCATTACGCAACCAGGCATTGAATAGATTTTTGGGGTCAAGCGGATCTTGCGTCTCGCCTTTTTTGTGTTGTACATTATTAACCACGTTAGAAAATTCTTCATCAGCCATCAAGTCCAACACTTTTTGTTCGCGTGCGATTTTTTGATCAAGGTCAGTAATTTCGCCGGTTAAACTATCGTATTTTGTTTGGTGCTCGCTGGTCCATTTGGCGTCTTTTGTTTCGTCCATTAATTTACGAGCATCAGCAGCTAGTGCATTGCGGCGCTCACGCAGTTGTTGAATTGACATTATGCATTCCTCATTTTAAGTAAAAAAAAAGCACTCGAATGAGTGCTTTGTGTTTCGCCGTGGCAAGCGCCGGGCAGCGAT
>JAZJZG010000228.1:0-3166 GCA_040389995.1 Pseudomonadota bacterium
GTAATAGCATCCGCCTTTTCTAAAACTAAACATTTATTATTTGAGCTTGGCTAGCTGCACCTTAAGCTTTTCTAAACTAGCACCAAATTCAGCTACCCGTGCTTTTTCTTGCTCCACCACCGCTACCGGCGCTCTTGCCACAAAGCTTTCGTTATTGAGTTTAGCGTTTGCTTTGCCGATTTCACCTTCTAATCTTGCAATCTCTTTACCTAAGCGCTCTTTCTCAGCAACAACATCAATCTCAACTTTTAACATGAGTTTAAAGTCGTTCACCAGCATCACTGGGGCATCGGCCTCTGGTAGCTCAGCAACAATAGTTACTTCTTCCAGCTTAGCTAAAGCCTTTAAATACGGGGCATAAAACGCTAATTGTGTTGCATCACCCGAGGCGATTAACGGTACGCGCGCTGCTGGTGAAATGCTCATTTCACCACGTAAGCTACGACAGGCATCTACTGCTTGCTTCAACACGGCTAGCCATGATTCTGCAGCTTCATCAATCTTGCTCGGCTGCACCTGTGGATAAGGCTCCAGCATGACACTTGGCCCTGTTTTACCGCTCATAGGTCCGATGGTTTGCCAAATCTCTTCCGTGATGAATGGCATAATCGGATGCGCTAAACGCAATATTGTTTCTAACACACGTAGTAATGTGCGTCGTGTAGCACGTTGCTCTGCATCAGAACCTTGTTGAACCTGCACCTTTGCTAGCTCTAAATACCAATCACAATATTGATCCCACACAAATTCATAAATGGCTTTTGCGGCCAAGTCAAAACGATAGTCAATAAAGGCTTTCTCAACCTCAGCTTCAGTGCGTTGTAATTGAGAGACTATCCAACGGTCAGCCTGACTGAAGCTTAAATAACCCTCAGGCTTGGTACTGCATTCTTCTAAACCATTATCCTGGCCTTCGGTGTTCATCAACACAAAACGCGTGGCATTCCACAATTTATTGCAGAAATTACGATATCCATCACAGCGTTGCAAATCAAACTTGATATCGCGGCCGGGACTAGCCAATGCAGCGAACGTAAAACGCAGCGCGTCCGTGCCATAAGCCGCTATGCCTTCGGGAAACTCTTTGCGGGTACGCTTCTCAATCTGTTCGGCTTGTTTGGGATTCATTAATCCCGTGGTGCGTTTTTTGATAAGTTCATCCAGCGAAATGCCGTCAATCAAATCAATCGGGTCTAGCACATTGCCTTTGGATTTACTCATCTTCTGGCCTTCAGCATCACGAATCAAACCGTGCACATACACATGCTTGAACGGGATTTTGCCAGTGATGTGCTTGGTCATCATCACCATGCGCGCCACCCAGAAGAAGATAATGTCGAAACCTGTGACCAACACACTAGAAGGTAGGTATTGCTGTAAAGCTTGGTTTTGCGCGTCGACTGCTTCGTCGCCCGTCCAATCTAATGTGGAGAATGGCCATAAAGCGGATGAATACCATGTGTCTAGAACATCATCATCACGTTTAAGATTGCCTGCATAGCCATCGCTTGCAGCCAGTTTTTTAGCTTCTTCCTCATCATGCGCCACGTATACTTTACCGTTATCCGCATACCAGGCTGGGATTTGATGACCCCACCATAATTGACGTGAAATGCACCAATCCTGAATATTATTCAGCCATTGATTGTAAGTATTGACCCAGTTCTCCGGGTAGAACTTAATCTCTCCGCTAGCCACCACATCCAGCGCTTTTTGCGTAATGCTTTTACCTGTTGCATCAGCCTTACTCATGGCAACGAACCACTGGTCGGTGAGCATAGGTTCAATGACTACGCCTGTACGGTCACCACGCGGCACTTTGAGTTTATGCTTTTCAGTTTTAACCAGGTAGCCTTGTGACTCAAGATCAACCACTACTTGCTTACGTGCAGCAAAACGCTCCAAGCCTTGATACTGCTTAGGTGCAGCATCGTTGACATGGCCATCTAAAGTCAGAATACCAATCATTGGCAATTTGTGACGCTGACCAACCGCATAGTCATTAAAGTCATGTGCTGGCGTTACTTTAACCACACCGGTACCGAACTCTTTATCTACATAATCATCGGCAATAATCGGGATTTCGCGTTCGCATAACGGCAATCTTACGTTTTGACCAATCAAATGTGCATAGCGCTCATCCTCAGGATGCACCATCACCGCGACGTCGCCTAGCATGGTTTCCGGGCGGGTTGTAGCTACGGTTAAAATACCGCCTCCACTAGCAAGCGGATAGTTGATGTGCCACATAAAGCCATCTTCTTCTTCCTGCACTACTTCTAAATCTGAAACGGCTGTGCCTAACTTCACATCCCAGTTCACCAATCGCTTGCCACGATAAATCAAGCCTTCGTTATACAAACGTACAAACGTTTCAATAACGACTTTGTTTAAACCTTCATCCATCGTAAAGCGCTCACGACTCCAGTCTGGTGAAGTACCTAAACGACGCATCTGTTTAGTAATGGTGCCGCCTGAGTATTCTTTCCATTCCCAGACCTTTTCCAGGAATTTCTCACGACCTAAATCATGACGTGATACACCTTGTGCATCAAGCTGACGTTCGACCACGATTTGAGTCGCGATACCTGCATGGTCTGTGCCTGGCTGCCATAGCGTATTATCACCGCGCATACGGTGATAACGCGTCAAGGCATCCATCAAGGTTTGGTTAAAACCGTGCCCCATGTGCAGTGTGCCAGTGACATTAGGCGGCGGCAGCAAAATACAGAAGTTATCTTTAATTTCAGGATTTGATTCTGTAGATTGGCTAAAACCAGCCGCGTAATAGCCTTTGCTCTCCCAAAAGGCATACCAGTGACTTTCTATGGTTTTTGGGTCGAAGGATTTTGCCAGCTCTCGCGCTTGCGCTTTGGGTGAGGTGTTTGCAGTATTCATATAGCCGTGATTTTACCACAGCGTGTTTCACGTATGAATGTCAGGCTTTACTTAACTTACATAGATTATTTAATGAGTTAGCTATACCAGCTTAACATAGGCCATCAATAATAAAACTAGTGCTCCTAAATGCACCCAACTCCAGCATTCATAGCGACCACGTAAGGCTTGCGGTGAGAGTGCTGAAATTAGAAATAATTGACCTTGTGCAGGTTTAGCTAAAGTATAAATTCCACTATCCGGGAAGTTTTGAATAAATGTACTTGCT
>JAZJZG010000229.1:0-1721 GCA_040389995.1 Pseudomonadota bacterium
AGGGTCACCCACGGCACGCACCAATAATCTCTCCACAAAACCTGGCATGCGTGTTTGTACTACATAAAAACGTCGCTCATCCGGGGCTATGCGGCCAATCGCTGCCAGTGATTCGCCAAAGTTTCTGGCTACAACCTTCTCAATTCTAATACCTAGATTTTGTGTAGTTTGTGCGGATATTTCTACGCCACCTTCCTCAGCGCCGTGGGCATTTCCAGTATTGGCATATTTAGGTTCTAGCTGCATGTCCATGAATGGTGATTTGCCCGGCTTATCAAACTTCTGTTCTGGCACCATCGGGTCATACCAGTATTTCACCGTTTTTCCGCTGCCATCCTGAACTACGCCATTCGTAGTTGGTGTGCCTGGCATTGTTGTTGCCCCTGATATAGCGGTCTGACTACTTTTTTGACCTGCAAACCAGCCTAATCCAGTAAAAACTATGATTAAGATAAGAACTAAAGCCGTATGCATGCGCTTCATGGTTGACCGCCTTTAGTGAAATCATCGGCATACTTGGGTATTAATTGCATGTCCATAAAAGGAGATTTGCCCGGTTTCTCAAAATGCTTAGCAGCTACCATAGGGTCATACCAATACAGCACGGTTTTACCACTATTGTCTTGTACTGCGCTGTTTAACCCTGCTGCCGTTGCCTGAGGTTCTACTATGGGCTTAGGCACCGGTATCGGAGTCGGGATTTCATCCTTTTTAGAGCAGCTTATGGTTGAAAACAGTATGCACATGCTGATGGCTATTGTGAAATGCGTATTTTTCATTACGGATTCTCCTTAAATAAACGATTGTCGTTTAACAAATATCCGACTTGGACTGCTGCACGTTGCTGGTCGGTCAGTATGGCCCAGTGGTCTAACTTAATATCAATGACATCGCGTCTAGCTTCCCAGACCTCACTAAGCGGCAGCTTTCCTGCAGAATACCCAGCCTTGGCCAGGCTTAATTTTGCTTCGGCATTCGGCATCAGCCTTATTAGATGCTCGTGTTCACGTGCGTCAGCTGCTTCCATATCGGCTTGTGCGCTTGCTAATTCTGCAGTAAGTGCTCGGCGCCTGTCTTCGGTAAGTTTATGTGCTTTTTCAACCAGCACTTGCTTTTCTGCGGTGCGCCTATCCTGACGATTTCCCCGGTCTAACTGCAAGTCGATAGAAACCTGAAAGCTCAGCATGTCGCTGTGACCAGCAAAGCGTTTGCCATAACCCACTTCCCAGCCCCAGTTATGTTGCAGGTCAGCCTGCGCGCGGTCTACATCCAGCTGTGCGACTTTTTCAGCTTGATAAGCATTTTCCAGTAAGGGATGCTTGTCGATGACTAAGTTTTTTTCATTATGATTCAGGCTATCCGACATCACCGGAAGTGCTGGAGGAATGGCGCGTGTGGCAGCTACACCTATCCAGCGTGATAGGGCAGCGCGCGCTTTGCGTTCATCACGTTTAGCTAGGATCAGCTTGTCTTTAGTCATGGATACTTGTGCATCCATGCGCAGTACGTCGCTAGATTTTGCGCCACCGGCACTGACGGTTTTTGCCAAGACATCTCGTTCAGCAGTCATTTCATTAGTGGTTTGTTGATACAGCTCCGATTTTCTCTGTGCTTCGTAAACATCCAGCCACGCCAAAGCGACATCACGTTCTATGCTTCTAGCCGTAGCTAGCTGCTCGGTATGGAATTGATCAGCTTCCGCTACCATGCGATTCGAGGCT
>JAZJZG010000229.1:1731-4087 GCA_040389995.1 Pseudomonadota bacterium
ATCAGAATACGGCATAGTGCGCGTTCCTTCAGTTTAATGTGGTGACAGTCAAAATACGGAACGCAACATTACCATTCGGCGGCAGGCAGTCCGGCGCTATGAGGCGCCGGGTTTCTTGAGCGGGATTACGTCTTGTGAAATACCAACATTCACCATGGTTTGCTCATCTCGATTAAAACTTAATGCAGCACTGCTAGTGACGGGCAGGCTAATAACACCAAATTTAACTTTAGGATCTGGTAATTGCCCCTCCGCGATGGCCGCTTGGCGTGATGAGTTAGCTGCATCATCAAGAGATTGCAGCAAAGGTTGGTTCTGGGTGGCTAATTGCATTGCTTCAGCTAAAGTCAGTGGCTCTTCTGCCGTTGCAGCACTTACTTGTAAAGACAATAGTGCAAACAACAGTAAGCTAAACAATAGGCGACTGTATATTGGCTTGTGAGCCGATGAAAGGGCGTTCATGGGCATGCTCCTAAAAACTTGAATGTGACGAGTTAGGGCGTAATGACGCCCTAATACAACTCAGCTACATCAGCTCAAGCAGGAGGTTTTAACGGCGGGGATAAATCTACGGATTTTTCGGTTGAATCAAAGCTAGGAAATAACAGGGTAGTTGCAGCGACAAGCACGTGTTGAAAGCTGGTATCTGTTGAGAGCGCCGGTGAGAAATGGCAGCCAGCACTCATGGGGCAAGATTGATGTGTGCCAGACTTGTCATGATGACTACTTGTGGCATCTTTATCATTGGCATGTTCATGACAATTGGCCATTGTTGACATGTCATCTGGATTTATCGCGGACATCACAGTTTTGGATGCGTAAGAGGCTGCACAGTTAGCCGCAAGCGCAGGGCTTATGGCTAATGTCATGGATAATAAAACTGTGATTACACGAATGTATTTCATACCAAAAGTACATTAACAGTAATAAAAAACTTATTCAAGCGAATTAAAGCCTTGGGTATGTTAACAAGCTGGCTTTAACGCTCATTCACCGGTATAAAGTCTCTGCGTGCATTGCCTTTGTAGAGTTGGCGTGGCCTGCCGATTTTATTTTCTGAATCTGAAATCATCTCCGACCATTGCGCGATCCAGCCTGCGGTTCTGGCTAGCGCAAAAATCGCGGTGAACATAGAGTTAGGAATACCCATTGCACGCATGACGATACCACTGTAAAAATCGACGTTTGGATAAAGTTTGCGTGATACAAAGTATTCGTCTTCAAGGGCGATTTTTTCCAGCTCCATGGCTAATTTAAACATTGGGTCGTCATGTAGGCCAAGCTCATCCAGCACTTCATGGCAGGTGGAGCGCATGATTTTGGCACGAGGATCCATATTGCGATACACGCGGTGGCCGAAACCCATCAGGCGGAAAGTGTCGCTTTTGTCTTTCGCGCGCTTAATGAACTCTCCTATGCGCGACACATCGCCAATTTCTTCCAGCATATTAAGTGTGGCCTCATTAGCACCGCCGTGAGCCGGACCCCAAAGTGAAGCGATGCCCGCTGAAATACAGGCAAAAGGATTGGCGCCACTTGAGCCGACTAGACGTACTGTACTGGTTGAAGCATTTTGTTCATGGTCAGCATGTAAAATTAAGATGCGTTCAAATGCTTTGGCAAGCACGGGATTCGGCACGTATTTTTCACATGGTGTGGCAAACATCATATGCATGAAGTTTTCAGCATAATTCAGGTGGTTTTGCGGGTATATGAACGGCTGTCCCAAATTGTATTTATAGCTCCAAGCCGCAATGGTCGGTACTTTTGCCAGCAAGCGATGCGCAGATAACATGCGGTCCTCTGCATCGCGAATATCCATCCAGTCGAAATAAAAGGCAGAAAGCGAACCTACCACACCGACCATGACCGCCATCGGGTGTGCATCGCGCCTGAAACCGCGGAAGATATTGGTCAGTTGATCATGCAGCATGGTGTTGGCATTGATGGTGTCGGTAAACTGTTTTGTCTGTCCCGCATTCGGCAGTTCGCCGTGCAGCAGCAAATAAGACACCTCCATGAAATTGCAATGATCAGCCAGTTGTTCAATTGGATAGCCGCGATAATAAAGTAAGCCCTGATCACCATCAATAAAGGTGATGTTAGAGTTACAGGCCGCTGTGGACATAAAGCCCGGGTCGTAAGTGAATACGCCATGCTTGCTGAGATTACGGATGTCTATGACATCATTGCCTAAGCTGCCTGACAGTATGGGTAGTTCAATTGGGGGCGCGCCATTGTCAAAAGTAAGCGTGGCTTTAGTGGGTTTATTCATGATGGCTAGTCTTTAGTATTTAAATGCTTTTAGAGCTTCTTATCAGACATAAAGTCTTATAGGTTATAGTTTCTGTTGATA
>JAZJZG010000230.1:0-2607 GCA_040389995.1 Pseudomonadota bacterium
CCTAAAGGATTTTTTTAAATTAACTGAATATTGTAAATTAGGGCCTTAAAATTCAGCGTTTTGAAATTTTAAGTGTATTACCAACTACGGCTACAATGGCTGCATCGCTACCTGCTTCAATTGTTTCATCACTAATGGCTGTCCACTCGCGGCTACCCATCACCCCTTGGGCAAAGCGGATTTTACCGTTTTGTTTGAGGCTGACAGATTCTATGACTGTACCTATACGTCCAATTTCTTCACCCTGTGCTTGACCTACACGTGAGTGCGTTTCAGTCTTCTTGTAGTTGAATTTCCAAATAGCGAGTGAACCTAAAGATAATACGGCAAACATCGCATATTGTATGGCTTGTTGTATATTTGGAAATAGCCAGGTCGCTACGGCAACACATAATGCAGCAATACCAAACCAAAATACGTAAAACGTGCCTGTTGCCATTTCAATGGCCAGTAATACTAGGCCTACAGCGCCCCACACCCACATTGCATCTATCATATTAGTTTTGTGATTTATTCAGATAAGTATTCAAATTATCATAACATCATTGATGAGATTAAAGCCACATACTGAGTTGGGTTCGCTAAAACAACGTGTATTCCAGTAATCAATATTTTTAACAAGGGTTGACTCAGCTTAATGTTGTTTGGTTCAAGTGATGGCTATGCAAAGCATCATTAAAACCCTATATTGCGTAAAGTATGAAGGCTAGTCAACACGACGAAAATAGAACAGAATTGGGAAATAAAGCAATTAGCGGCTTAAATACAGCAACAGTTGAAAAGTTAAAAGCAATACCTAGCTAACAGGAGTTATTTTAGCCATGAGTGTACAGAAACTAGCAATTCCTAGTGATCGCAATGAGCGTTTACATTATATTAAACGTCAGTTTCCAGCGGCCAAAGGGCCAAATTTGACGGATGAGTGGGTCGGTGGGCGCCTGAGTGCCTTAAAAAAACTCAATAGTCTTGATGCGATTGCCTACAATAGAAATCGTGACTTTCTGAACGGTGTAGTCACGCATCTGTCACCGTATTTACGTCACGGCTGCCTTACTTTAAACGAAGCGTTTGTTTCGGTAAAAAAACGTTTTGTGGCTGATGCTGAAAAACTGTTATAAGAATTCGCCCGGCGTGATTACTGGCGTCAAGTATGGTTCGCTCAAGGCAATGCTATTTACAGTGAAATGGAGCCGCCTAAAGTCGCCATTGGCCATGCTCCTTTGAGTGACTTTGTCACACAAGGCAAAACCGGTTTGCCGTGCATGGATGGCTTTGTTGACGATTTGCTAAGCACGGGTTATATGCATAACCATGCGCGCATGTGGTTTGCCAGCTATGTGGTGCATCACCTGAAAATGGATTGGCGAGCCGCTGCTGACTGGTTTGAGCAGCATTTATTGGATGGCGATATTGCAAGTAACCATCTGTCATGGCAATGGGTGGCGTCTACCTTTAGCTCAAAACCGTATTTTTTTAACAAAGAAAATTTAGCCCGCTACACGGGTGAGAAATATTGCAGTAATTGCGCGGTAGCATGCCCGTTTGATGCCAGTTATGAAGTATTAAACGATAGGCTGTTTAACCAAACTTTGGTGCCTGTCGCCAGGCAATATACACTGACAGCTTTACCTAAAAATGCTGTTTCTGGCTTTCCAACAAAAGCGGTGTTTATACATGATGAAATGCTCTCTGCCGCGCATACTCTACTCAAACAGCCTTTTCCAAAATTTTTTGTATTTGACCCAAAGGTTCATGGAAGCTGGTCACTGAATCGTTTACAGTTTATGGCAGACTGCTTGAGTGAGATGCAAGAGGTCGAAGTTTGGCTAGGTGATACTTATGAGATATTAATGAGCAAAGGCGTGGGGCAGGTGCTGACACAAAATACGCCTAACCTTAAGATTAAAGAGTTATTAGCGCCATTCTCACCTAAATGGGAGCCTGTGGCTAAGCTTGCCGATGTTGAGATTAGTGACAAGCGTTTAAAACGTTTTTCTCGGTATTGGGATAAAGTCGGGCCTGTGGTGTTGGGCGAACCTAATTAACGAAAACCATAAGTTATAATAAAAACTAATTTTTTAGGGGGAGTTTGATGATCTTTTGGATCGTGATTGCGGTGATAGTGATATATGTGGTGATGACTTACAACAGCTTAGTGAGCATTAAAAATAACGTTGAAAAAGCCTGGGCTAATATTGATGTATTACTCAAACAACGTAATGATGAGCTACCAAAGCTCATTGATACTTGCAAAGCTTATATGGCGCATGAGTCACAAACTTTAGAAAAAGTCATCCAAGCGCGCTTGGGAGCAGATGCAGCTCGCCAGACACAAGACATCACAGGCCTAGATAAGGCGGAAGCTAACCTACGGGCAAGCTTAGGTGGCTTGTTCGCCGTGGCAGAGAATTATCCGGATTTAAAAGCAAATCAAACTTTTATTAACCTGCAAAGCCGTATTACTGGTTTAGAGAATCAAATCGCGGACCGCCGTGAGTTTTATAATGATTCTGTTAACAATAACAATGTGCGTATTCAACAGTTTCCTGACATGATAGTCGCTGGTTTATTCAACTTTAAGCGTGCAGAAATGTTACGGTTTTCTGC
>JAZJZG010000230.1:2617-2971 GCA_040389995.1 Pseudomonadota bacterium
AGGCTCACGCTTTAAAGGTTAAATAATATTTTTTAACCTTTAAACGCATTATTTATCATCGTTATGTTCCAAAGGCTCTCAAGCCATATTGTCGATTTAATGGCGGCAGGCGTTTATGTGTGGGTATTTTTTGCAGCCGGCTTTATGATAAGCCATGCTGATACCCACATTTGGCGTTTAATCTTAAGTTTTGCAATACTGATGAGCATGTTTGCGCTCGCCTTTAATTATTGGCGTTTACTTAAAATTACCGAAGCCCCCATCTCATCAATCGCTGCTGCGGCACAAGGTTATATTGAGCTGCACGGTACTGCCAATACGGCCAAGCCTTTAAAAACGCCATTTCAAGGGATT
>JAZJZG010000231.1:0-4881 GCA_040389995.1 Pseudomonadota bacterium
GTCCTTGATATCATCCAAGCCCACTACAAATTCATTTTCCCCAAGCGCTTGGGTTATTCTAGCTTTAGGACCACGCCTGTTTGATATTTTGTTTTCGTTGTCTGCTAAAGCAATTTGAGTAGTGTTACCTAATTTAAATTTAGGGCCTCTTGCGCGTGGTCCGAGCACAGCCACACTTTGACCAAAATACCAGTATCTAAGAATCATCTTTCTTAAGCTGACCTTGCTCATGTTTATTACCAATGCATGCTTCTTGATTTCTGGCTCAAAATTCCGAGATTGAAGATATGTTTCATCTTCGAACTTTTTTAGCAAAGGCTCTAATAATGTGTAGTTATATTCAGCAATTTCTTGATCTGATAATTTCGAATCATCATTATTTTTGGTTTTAATAAACTCTTGAGGTAAAGGTACACTACCCAAAGAATTTTTTTTATTTGCTTCGAATAATTCATTTAGAGTACTTATGAGCATGGGTTTCGGACGCTTTGCAAATCTTACTTGCTCTGGAGTGTTGATTTCCAAGTAGTAAAGCCGACCGGTGGCATTGAAAACATGCGTAATTCTAAAATGGTTGTATTGTTCACCATCACCGCCCTCATCAACTAGTCTAAAAACCAGTCCTTTTTTAAGAGCGGGTGTTGAAGGAAATGCTTTAAATTCAATTTCAAGATTTTTCATATTGATCCAATATCACAACATCATTCATTGTCGAAATATGATGTATCGACAAAGGAATTCTTTTTGACCAAGCGCAATAGTTGAACCAGTCATATTCACTATCATTATTGATGGAAAATTTACGTTTCAAGAATGTAAGCATATGATTGAGAGGAACATTTCTTTCGTATTCTTTTAAGAATGCCTTTGCAAACAAATCTGCAAACTCATTATCAATAATCAGACCATTGCGGTACCAACTTCGAATTGAACGAAGTGTTGCTAGCATTTCCTTTGTGAAACTGGATGTATCTACGTTCGCCCAATCTATTTGATACTTATCACACCAAATCTCTTCAATTTTTAGACGAAGTCTTACTTCAGGAAGATTTATATCTTCAGGTGTTTTTATGCTCCTGGCGACAAACTTAATACCATTTGGTGTTTGTATTGTGATGAGGAAATCAATAGTGATCGGCTCTGGTTTGCCGTATTTAGTAGGGTGCTTGTACCCCAGATTGAATGCGATTTCGATAGTTTCTGGAAGATTTAGAACTGGAAACTGTTCTCTGATATCAATTACACAATTATCTCGTTCCAGTATGTAGAAATATATTGTTTCGTATTCGGATAATGTGTGTATTACGCGGTCCGTGCGCATGCTGTGGGTTTGACCAGAAGTGCCTTTTGAGGAGAAATCGCGCGTTTTAATCCATGGCACATAATCTTCACCGACACCAATGCCACAACCTTTGGCAATTTTTGTATGCAGCCACGGTGCATAAAGGTTAAGATCAGGACTCCAGATGACTCTATTGCATTCCATACAATTAATCATTAATTAAAAATCTAATATTATCCTAATAATATTTTTAATTGTAACTAATTTATTATTTCAATTAAAATCAATATATTAAGTATGTCTATATTATCCTAATTAATAAATTAATTGTCACTAAAATTAATTTTAATGTTTTATGCTGTATTCAAGGCTTGATATTATCCTAATTAATTGTCATTCTAAGAAATCTCTTACTAACATGTAGCAAGAGATTATAGGGCGTAATGTTTTTATCAGCCAAACCGGTAATGCTTGCGTAGTGCTTTTTTAACTTCCCAAGTGCAAGACATGCCGGCAGGAAACGTCACTAAATCGCCTTTACCAAAGCTTACTGGTACGCCGTCCTTCGGCGTTACCTCTACTTCGCCTTCAAGTACATAAGCAATTTCACGCTCGGAATAACTCCAGGGGAATGTTGATACTTCCTTAGACCAAGTCGACCAGTTGGATACACCCAGTTCATTCAGGCGTGCTTGAGAAGGATTGTGTTCTACAGTGATGGGCATCATGATTTTATCCTCTAAAATCGCAGAAGGATAAGCATAGCGCTACAGCCAGTGCAAATCAAGGGCGTAAAGATGCCGCCTATGAGCTTGAAATAGTCAGCTTTAGTAAGCGCTAGGTACTTTTAAAGTAATTGGTGCGATGTCAACGCTGCCACCGTCATGACCAACCATGATTTGACCATCTTGAATGGTGCAACTGATATTCAAGCCACGTGCTGCAATACTCGTTAATTCTTTGGTATCAGGTAAATTGATAATCGTGAGGTTATTGGTTTTTAGCAGTGCTTTACTATTTTGTGTCCACCACATATCGGCAATTCTGCCGCCGTATAACACCACCACTACTTGCTTGGCGCGCCCTGCTGCCTTACGAATGTCGCGTTCGGTTGGCAACCCCACATCCATCCATAGCTCGATTGCGCCAGTGAGGTCTTTTTGCCACAGGTCAGGCTCATCTTCATCGCTTAAGCCTTTGCCGAATATCAGCGCTTCATTGGCATATAGCGCAAAGGCTATGAGCCGTACCATCACGCGTTCATCGGTTTCTGAAGGATGCTTAGCGATAGTCAGGTTATGTTGTTGGTAATAATTACGATCCATATCTGAAACTTGTAGATCGACTTTATAAATTGTTGATTTAATTGCCATTGTTTGCTTAGACCTATATGAGTGCGTGCATTATACCTTTATAAGCGGCGTTGTCGGACTTAGCCGTTTTGCATGCTTTCTGTTAAGCTTTCATTCTTTCAAATTAGCAAAATCACATCATGGCTCAATATGTAATGTCTATGCTCCGCGTGAGCAAAATCGTGCCGCCGAAACGGCAAATCATCAAAGATATTTCATTATCTTTCTTCCCTGGTGCAAAAATTGGTTTATTGGGTTTGAACGGCTCGGGTAAATCCACCGTGTTGCGCATCATGGCCAACGCAGATAAAGAGTTTGAGGGTGAAGTGCAATGGCAGCCCAATATGACGATTGGCTATTTGCCGCAAGAGCCGCAACTGGATGCAGAAAAGACTGTGCGTGAAGAGGTAGAAAGCGGCATGGGTGAGGTAATGCAGGCTCAGGCAATGCTAGAGGCTGTGTATGCGGCTTATGCAGAACCAGATGCTGATTTTGATAAGCTGGCAGAAGAGCAGGCGAAGTGGGAAAACATCATTGCCGCCAGCGGTGCGGATTTAACTACGCAGCTAGAGATTGCCGCAGATGCTCTGCGCTTACCGCCTTGGGATGCGAAAATCGGCCCACTTTCCGGTGGTGAGAAACGTCGTGTGGCCTTGTGTAAACTATTGCTCTCCAAGCCGGATATGCTGCTGTTAGACGAGCCGACCAACCATTTGGATGCAGAGTCCGTGGAATGGCTGGAGCAGTTTTTAGTGCGCTTTCCCGGTACGGTAGTGGCGGTCACGCATGATAGATACTTCCTTGATAACGCTGCGGAATGGATATTAGAGTTAGACCGCGGGCATGGCATTCCGTGGAAAGGCAATTATTCTAGCTGGCTAGATCAAAAACAAGCGCGTTTGGCACTGGAAGAGTCACAAGAGTCTTCACGCCGCAAAGCGCTGAATACCGAATTGGAGTGGGTGCGCCAAAACCCGAAAGCACGCCAGGCCAAGAGTAAGTCACGTATTGCTCGCTATGAAGAGCTAGCCAGTGCCGAATACCAAAAACGTAACGAAACGCAGGAGATATTCATTCCTGCCGGTGAGCGTTTGGGTGACCAAGTGATTGAGTTCAATGGTGTGAGTAAAGCCTTTAAAGACCGTTTGTTGATTGATAACTTAAGTTTCAGTGTACCTGCTGGTGCTATTGTCGGCATTATCGGCCCCAACGGCGCGGGTAAATCTACCTTGTTCAAGATGATTACTGGTAAAGAGCAGCCGGATAGTGGCGAGGTGAAAATTGGTAGTACAGTGAAAATGGCCTACGTAGACCAGAGTCGTGATGCGCTAAGTGACGCCAAAACGGTGTTTGATGAAATATCGGGTGGTTCGGATATTTTAACCGTGGGTCGTTATGAAACGCCATCACGTGCTTATATCGGCCGTTTCAACTTCAAAGGCGGTGATCAGCAAAAAATCGTCGGGCAGCTTTCCGGTGGTGAGCGCGGTCGTTTGCACTTAGCGAAAACGCTTATTTCTGGTGGTAATGTATTGCTGCTGGATGAGCCTTCCAATGACTTGGATGTGGAAACATTGCGTGCGCTAGAAGACGCGTTGCTAGAGTTTGCTGGTTGCGTGCTAGTGATTTCGCATGATCGCTGGTTCCTGGACCGTATCGCCACGCATATCCTGGCAGCTGAAGGCGAGTCGCAATGGACGTTCTTCAATGGTAATTATCAAGAGTATGAGGCAGATAAACGTAAACGTTTAGGGGAGGAAGGCGCTAAACCTAAACGTATTCGCTACAAGCCGATTACGAGATAACGTTTGAATTAAGGGGCTGACGGTGGTCAGTCTCGCTTGATGGATTGGCTAGATAGACCTAGTTTTTCAATAAATGGTGTGTTAAGAGTTCTTTTACCATCTTGTTTTTTTCTTGTGATTAATTCCATATCGTTCATTCCAGCGAACATAGACTCATCATTTTTGAAAGCAAAATTACTTTCACGCTCATCATCAAATTGGGGGTCAATTTCATATAGATAATCACGTAGACCATCAAAGGCATCAAGTACACGGTCAAGTTTTTTGTGTACGAGTTTTAATTTTTCGTTGAGATACCAGCCGTGAGCAAACCAAAGGGCAATTGCTGTAACAATAATTGTTTTTTCTAGGTTTGAGTCAAACATTATATTTCCTTGTTATAAATTTAGATAAACACGCATCATCAGAGTAGTAAATTTACAGCCACTCCCAATCTAGCCGT
>JAZJZG010000232.1:0-4631 GCA_040389995.1 Pseudomonadota bacterium
TCTTTTTGTTTAGCGTGAGCCAGCACCAGGCCTAGCACGTAGTGTTTTAGCACATCGGCATGATTGCCAGCGTGGAAGGCGTGTCGGTAACTCAGCATAGGCGATTAACTATAAATATTTAAAGTGCCAACATTATAACTTTCAACAATTCTTACAAAATAAATTTAAGTAATTAAATTTTGGATACCTACAGGGGCGTGCTTTTCGGTTAGCATTTAACTTATGAGTAATCTCAATAAAAACCAGCGTCAAACTATACCGCTCGCGCCAATTCATGAAGATAGCCACGAGCATCAACATAGCCATTACTTGATTCCATTTCTACTTATACTGGTATTTGCCATAGTTGAGCTATTCGGTAGTTGGTGGACAGGCTCACTCGCTTTGTTTAGCGATGCCGGCCATATGTTTTCAGATGTAACGGCGCTGGGTCTGGCTTGGTTAGCTGGTGTATTAGCCAAAAAACCTAACGCAGCACGACACGCCTCTGGCGTAAGTTATGCTGAGCTTACCGTTTCCATTATTAACGCGATTACCATGCTGGCGGTGAGCGTTTATGTGATGGTTGAGGCGGTTATAAGGTTCAAGCACCCGCAGCCGGTGCAAGGCCTAGGGGTGATTTTGCTGGCAAGTATTGGTTTTGGCGTGAATTTGGTTGTTGCCAAGCAACTGCACCAGCATGCGCATCATCATGGGGAAAGTCTCAATCATCGTGCGGCGTTTCTACATGTGCTGGGCGATTTAGCCGGTTCAACGGCTGCAGTTCTTGCTGGCGTCGTTATCTATGCTACAGGCTGGATGCCGATAGACCCGATCTTGTCGGTGTTGATTTCATTGCTAATCTTAGTCCCTACCATCAAGCTCATACGCGATATATGGCAGACCTTGCAACATAATAAGGCACTGCCGCATGAATACGACCTTGATGAAAATGACCATGAGCATGATGAACATGACCACGCCCATTAACCTGCCACAATGTTCGACGCTAATTGCCGGCAATATGCACGGCATGTGCTTCCCAATGACATAATTTTGTACCATAGTTACCATTGCAGCCGTTACAACACACATGCTAACAGCGCTTAGGTTTTATGCTGTTTTTGTAGAGGATTAGTTTAATAAAGGAGATCAACATGCCATACATAAATATCAAACTTGCCGGTGAGGTCACTCGTGCACAAAAGGCACAAATTGCTAAAGAGATTACCGAGACTCTAGAGCGCGTTGCCCATAAACCTAAATCCTATACTTACATTACGTTTGAAGAAGTAGCTTATGAGGATTGGGCGATAGGCGGTAAGCTGCTGGATGATTAACATTGACGCTGGCATAGTTCGCACCTATCATCCAAGCCTATGAAAACTCCCCAAAGACTAGAATCTCTCATTGAAGATGGCTTGATTGATGATGTGATGCGACAGCTCATGAGTGGCAAGGAAGCTACGGTTTACGTGGTGCGTTGCGGGGATGACGTGCGTTGTGCCAAGGTCTATAAAGAGGCCAACAAGCGCAGCTTTAGGCAGAGCGTGGATTACACTGAAGGTCGTAAAGTCAAGAATAGCCGTCAAGGTCGCGCGATGGCTAAAGGTTCGAAATTCGGCAGAGAGTCACAAGAAGCGGCTTGGCAGAGTGCCGAGGTGGATGCTTTGTATAGACTAGCCAATGCTGGCGTGCGCGTGCCTGAACCGTATAACTTTTATGAAGGTGTGCTGTTGATGGAGCTGGTGACCGATGCGCACGGCAACGCAGCGCCTAGGCTAAATGATGTGGAATTCAGTGTAGAAGACGCGCGTATGCATCATGCGACCTTGCTAAAAGAAGTGGTACGTATGTTGTGTGCGGGCATAGTGCATGGTGATTTATCTGAATTTAATATTTTGATGAGTAGTGATGGCCCCGTAATCATCGACCTGCCGCAAGCCGTAGACGCTGCCGGCAATAACCACGCAAGTAGCATGCTGGAACGAGATGTGGCTAATCTCAGCGCCTATTTCGGGCGTTTTGCGCCTGAGTTGCTAACTACCCAATACGGCAAAGAAATCTGGTCATTGTACGCGCATGGTAATTTAACCATAGACACTGTGCTGACTGGTCGATTTAAGCAGAGTACTAAAGCTGTAGATTTGAAAAGTGTGATGCGTGTGATTGACGATGTTCGCGCCGAAGAAGCCGCGCGATTATTACGGCAGGCAGAAGTTTAACGCTATTTGAATTGTCATTGTGGTCTATAGTCATAATGACCATATTGCAATGTTTTTAACTGCTAAAATACGATCATGCTTGATACTAAAGTCATCTTTGACCCTAAACCCATCTTAAAGAACCTGCCTAATCTGCCTGGTGTGTATCGCATGATTAACGCCGCAGACGAGGTGATTTATGTGGGTAAAGCCAAAGATCTAAAAAAACGCGTTTCGTCATACTTCAACAAAAACTTACCTAGTCCACGTACCCGCATGATGGTAAGCAATATTACCAGAATCGAGACTACCGTTACCCGTAGTGAAGCAGAGGCTTTGCTACTCGAGAATAACCTCATCAAAGGCTTGATGCCGCGTTATAACGTGTTGTTTCGTGATGATAAATCGTATCCCTATATCACGTTAACCGGCGATGAGTTTTCTCGCTTGGCATTCCATCGCGGTGCGCAGCGCAAGGGCAATCAGTATTTTGGGCCTTTCCCCAATTCTGTTGCTGTGCGCGAGAGTATTCAGCTATTACAAAAGGTATTCAAGCTCCGCACTTGTGAAAACACTGTGTTTGCCAATCGCAGTCGCCCATGTTTGCAACATCAGATTGAGCGCTGTACCGCACCTTGTGTGGGTTTCATTTCTGATGCAGATTACCGTAATGATGTGCAACAGGCGGCCATGTTTTTACAGGGCAAAACTAACGAGGTGATAGATGTGATTGCCGAGCAAATGAATACGGCTGCCAATAATCAGGAATATGAGATGGCCGCAGTGTTTCGTAACCGCATGCAAGCGCTACGCCAGGTGCAAGCCAAGCAGTTTGTCAGTGACTTTAATGTGTCTGATGCCGACGTGATTGCCTGTGCTGAATTGCAAGGCCAGCATTGTATTAATCTGGTGATGATACGTGGTGGCCGTCATTTGGGTGATAGAAGCTATATGCCTAAAAATACCGATGGTGAGACTCTGGAAAACAGCATGGAAGCTTTTCTGGCGCAGCACTACGTTGCACAAAACACCCCACCGCTGATTGTGACTGGAATTAAAATCGAAACTGAGGTGCTGGAAGAAGTGTTAAGCGAGCAGGCTGGGCGCAAGGTTAAAATCAATACCAATGCCATAGGGGATAAACGCGTATGGCTGAAAATGGCGCAAACCAATGCTGAGCTGGCACTCGGACAGCGTGCGGCAACTTCCGCTAATCAAACCGCAAAATTAGTTGCCTTGCGTGAAGCACTACGCTTACCTGATAGTACTGAGCGCATTGAATGCTTTGATATTAGCCATACCATGGGCGAGGCTACCGTTGGTAGCTGTGTGGTGTTTGACCGTGGCGATATGCAAAATAGCGAATATCGGCGCTACAACATTACCGGCATTACTCCAGGTGATGATTATGCTGCCATGCGCGATGTACTGACACGGCGCTACAAAAAAGTAGCGGCAGGTGAGGGTTTACGGCCCGATTTGATATTTATTGATGGCGGTAAAGGCCAGCTAGGGATTGCCATTGAAGTGATGGCAGAGGTTGGATTGGATGATATTTTATTGGTTGGTATTGCCAAAGGTGAAGAGCGCCGGCCAGGGCTGGAGACCATGATTTTCTCAGATACTGGTGAGATGCTTAATCTAGAAAAAGATAATAAAGGTTTGCACCTATTACAGCAAATACGTGATGAAGCGCACAGATTTGCCATCACCGGGCATAGAGCTAAGCGCGCTAAAGCACGTATGCACTCCAGCCTGGAGGATATTGAAGGCATAGGTGCAAAACGCCGCAAAGCCTTGCTCACGCGCTTTGGTGGCTTGGAAGGTGTGAAAGGTGCTAGTATTGACGAAATTGCTAACGTTGAAGGCATTAGCCAAAATTTAGCTGAAAAAATATACGGAGAGTTGCATTGATAGCAAATAGCGTTGGAATTTGGGGAGGGAGAATTGAAAGTTAATATCCCTACCATGCTTACATGGTTACGCATTGTGCTGATTCCCGTATTTGTCGGCGCATTCTACTGGCCTGAAAACCTGCACAAATTAAGCGCAATGCCTTCTCACATGGTGAATATTTTTGCCACTGTAGTATTTATGATTGCCGCCTTTACCGATTGGCTGGATGGTTATTTAGCTAGGCGCTGGCATCAAACCTCAACTTTTGGCGCATTTTTAGATCCCGTGGCAGACAAACTTATGGTGGCAGCAGCGCTCATCGTGCTTGTAGAGTTTGGCCGTGTAGGGGCTATTGTTTCCTTGATTATTATTGGCCGTGAAATCGCGATAAGTGCGCTGCGTGAATGGATGGCAGGAGAAGGTCAGAGTAATAGCGTAGGCGTTGCGATGATAGGTAAAGTAAAAACCGCCGTGCAAATGCTGGCGATCTTATTTTTATTGTATTGGGATGCTATAGATTTGGGCAGCATGGGAATATTTAGAACTAGCGAC